>JBKCVY010000407.1:0-3377 GCA_046317475.1 Cyanobacteriota bacterium
GGTATTGGCGAAGGATCCGCTGGCTGCGTTTCATCGCCTGGCCCGGGTGCCTGGCGCTCTCCCCCTCGGCCGGATGGAGCGTCCCCCCGTCCTCACTCAGCAATTCCAGGCTCTCTTGGCGGGCCAGGAGGGCCACCACGAGTTCGTGAATCCGTTGTCGACGATCGGCCATGGTGGGGAGGACGTTCTCCGGATTGGAACCAGCGAGCATCATGGTGAGTGGCCATCTCGATGTGGTGGGCACCGACGCCTCTGGGCTGGAGAGCCTCCATCCGGCCTGGAAGCAGCGGTTGCGGGAGGTGGATTGGGTGGCGGCGCCAAAGCGAATGCATGCCGACCTGCGCCATTGGTGCGCGGCGGGGGCATCACCGCCGTCCCTCCTGGCGACAGATCAACCGGATCAGCTCCTGCCACGCCTCAGCTCGGCCCTGGCGGCTGGCGAGCGGGGCATGCTGCTCGCCAGTGGCGACCCGCTCTGGTTTGGCATTGGTCGCCTCCTGGTGGAGGAGCTGCCGGCCCAGTGCCTGACCTTCCACCCTGCTCCCACCTCGATGCAACTGGCGTTTTCCCGTTTGGGACGCCCGTGGCAGAACGCCCGCTGGCTGAGTTTGCATGGTCGGAATCCGGAACCGCTGGCGGAGGCCCTCAAGCACCGTCCTGAGGCGCTCGCCGTCCTGACGGACCCTGGCCAGGGTGGCGCGGAGACCGTGCGGCGAGGCCTCCTGGCCTCAGGGCTGGGGGACGCCTACGGACTGTGGGTCTGCGAGCGCATGGGCCACGCCCAGGAGCGGGTGCGCCGGTTCTCCCCGGCCGAGGGCCTCCCCGCGGATTTGGATCCTCTTCACCTCGTGGTGCTTCTTGCTGAGGCGCCTGTCGATCCAGATCCCGCCACACTCCCCCTCTTCGGCCTGGAGGACGGTTTCTGGCTCCAACTCCAGGACCATCCCGGCTTGATGACCAAGCGCGAAGTGCGCATCCAGCTCCTGGCCGACCTCGAGCTGCCCCCAGCGGGGGTGTTGTGGGATGTGGGAGCCGGGGTGGGCTCGGTGGGTTTGGAGGCCCTGCGCCTCAGGCCCCAGCTAGACCTCTGGGCCGTCGAGCGCCGTCCGGGGGCCGCCGCCCTGATTCACCGCAACGCGGCGAGGCTGGGGGTGCGACCAGCGGCGATTGTGGAGGGAGCGGCGCCCGGCGCCCTGGTGGATTGGCCCGCCCCAGACCGTGTGCTCATCGGGGGAGCGGGCAAGGACCGGCAGGCCATGGTGCGCCACGTCGTGTCTCGCTTGAAGCCGGGGGGGCGGTTGGTGGTGCCGTTGGCCACGCTGGAGGCCATCGCGGAGCTGCGGGCCGTACTGGCGGCCACGGATCTGGAGGTGGCGGTCACTCAGCTGCAGGCCTGGCGGGGGATGCCCTTGGCCGATGGCACCCGCCTGGCCCCCCTCAATCCCGTTTTTGTTCTGAAGGCTTGGCGGGTTGGGCCAGCCAGCGAATCTGAACAGGGCTGCCCACCTTGAGGCCCAGCCGTTGCGCTTCCCCAGCGCCCAGTTCCACGACCCCATCCACCGGTTCGGTCGGGCCATAGCTGGGGCAAGGCAGGGCGGGGCAGACGGGCGCGTTGGCCTCAATGGCCACGATCCGGCCGTTGGCAATGAAGAGGAGATCCAGGGGGGCCAGGGTGCGATGCATCCAAAACTGGGCCGGCGTGGGGGGGGTGAATGCAAACCACATGCCTCGCAGGGGGGGCAAGGCGGGCCGCAGCTGCAACCCCATGCTGTACTGCCGAGGACTGGCGGGCACCTCCAGGTCGATGCAGCGGGGCGGATCGGGCTCCGACAGGCACCATTGGGCCTGGATGGGCAGATATTGCGGCGGTCCCTTTTCGCCGCCATCCACCTTGCAGGCCGTCAAGAGCCCTCCCACGCCCATGACGCCTCCCACAACCAGACCGTGGACACACCAGCGGCGGGCGAGAGCGGGTTTCCACCAGCCTGGCGATCGCTGGGTCATCGCACGGTCATGAACGTCATGGCTTGCTCAACCATTGGCCGCACCAGCCTCCCGCAGGCAGTAGCCCTGCCCCCGCACAGTATGAATCAATCGTGTCTGACCCTCCGCTTCCAGCTTGCGACGCAGGTAACGGACGTACACCTCAATCACATTGCTCGCCGCCGTGCGCTCCTCGGGCCAGATCTCCTGGAGAATCCGCTCCCGGCTCACCACGTGGGGCCTGTGGTCCAGCAACAGCACCAGCAACTGGTACTCCCGACTGGTCAAGGCGAGGAGACGGCCGCCGCGTCGCACGGTTTGCTGGGCCAGGTCCACCTGCAGATCCCCCACCTCTATGGGGCCAGTGTCCTTGCCAACCCCTGGCTGCCGCTGAAGCGCCAGATGCAACCGCAGTCGTGTCAACAAATCGCTTGGTCCCACGGAGGTTAGCCACAAGTCATCGGCCCCACTCTCCAAGGCGCGGCACCGCCCTTCCACGTTGTCCAGCGGGCAGCCCAACAGGATCGGCAGGGGCCCCCAGCGGCGGCGCAACCCAGCAATCCGGTCCGCGTGGGAGGGGGCAAGGATGACGGCGGCGGGGGGGACATCGGACGGGCCCCCGTCCCCCTCAGAGGGAAGCGGATCCGCTCGATAGCCTGAGGCTTCCAGTCGCGGCGCCAGGTCCAGGGCTGCGGCCCCGCCGAGCCAAAGGAGGGGGGACGCGTCAAGCATGGTCGTTGGTCTGCCGGGGCTTGGCCACATGGGGAAGTCCCCAGCCCAATTTGTTGCGCAGCACCTGAAAAAACTCGTGATCCGTCAATCGCACGAATCCCACCGGATGCTCGCTGCGTCGAATGAGAACCCGGTCTTCGGGCCAGACGTAACAGCCCGCGCTCCCATCCACCACCATCATGAGGCGCTCCGGCGTGGCGGGAAAAATGGTCACCGGCTCACGATCCGAAAACACCAGCGCCCTGGAGGCCAGGGAATGGGCCGCGATAGGCGTGAGTTGCAACACGGGACAATCCGGGGTGATGACGGGCCCCCCCGCGCTCAAGGCATAGGCCGTGGATCCAGTGGGAGTGGAGAGGATCACCCCATCGGCGGCGATGTCCACCGGCGCGTGACGGCCGATGGCCACTTCAAAGTGACACATGCTGGTCAACGGTTCTCGGTGCAGGGCCATTTCGTTGAGACAGAGCAACTCCCAACGGCACTGGTCTCCACGCATCACGCTGACCACGAGCATGGTGCGCGACTCCACACTCCACTGTTCCGCCACCACCTGCTCCAAGACCCGATCAAGATCCTTGAGATAGGCCTCAGCTAAAAAACCCAGATGGCCCGTGTTGATGGTGAGAATGGGCACCCCGATCGGGGCGGTCTGACGGGCG
>JBKCVY010000408.1:0-12084 GCA_046317475.1 Cyanobacteriota bacterium
CCTGTCGGCTTTCCCTACTTTGAGAACTGGACGCCGCCTTCGCCACACTTCAGGTCACATCCCCCCCCACCCCCATGACCCACGACCAACCCTCGCCTTCCTTGGAAGGGCCCGAGGCCTCTGCCAACGGCCAACCCAGCACCCCCCCCATCCTGCAAAAGGCCTTCCGCGACCGGTTTGACACCTTGTTGCCCACCATTCAGAAGCAGTGGCCTGAGGTGGCTCGCCACACCTTGGAGGCCACCCGCGGCAGCTTTGACCAACTGGTGGAGGTGATCAGCCGACAAACCGGTGGTGCCACCCCCGGCGTGAAGCGGCAGCTTTTGGATTTGATCGAGGCCACCAGCCACCAGGCCCAACAGGTGGGGGATTCCCTCAAACCCCTCGAGGAACAGTTGGAGCAACTCCTGGAGGATCTCAACCGCACGCTTCGGCCCAAACTGGAAAAACCCGTTCGCGAGCGTCCCCTGCTGGCCCTTGGCGTGGCCGCGGGCGTGGGCCTGCTCCTCGGCGTGCTCCTGTCCCCCGGCCGGCGTTCAACATGAGTCTCAAGGGAGCTTCGCGGCTGTCGGGCCTGCTCACCTCCGTGGTCGACCTGCACGTGCGCAGGGCCCTGCAGGAGGCGGACAAGGACAGGCGCCGCCTGATCACGGGCGCCGTGATCTTGGCTGGGGGGCTGGGCTTTCTCACGATGGCCCTGGTAATGAGCCAAATCGCCCTGATCTTTTGGCTACGCGAGGCCTGGCGGCTCAGTTGGGAGGTTGTTTTGCTGATTCTTGGCGCGGTGTATCTCATCCTTTCAGGGGTATTTCTGAGGGTTGGCGGGAGTTTGCTGAGCAAACCCCTGCTGCCCCAAACCATCGCTGGCCTGACCCGCACGACCCGGGCCCTCACGGGGCGCTCCTAGAGCCCTTGGGCCATCATGGCCAGCGGGCCCCTCCCCGTTTTCGCCATGGCCGCCCCCTCTTCCCGCACTTCCGCCCCCGCCAGGCCCGCGCCTGCGGCGCGCCCCTGGACGGGTGACGCCATTCGGGAGGCCTTCCTCGCGTTTTACGAGGCCCGCAACCACCGCCGCCTGCCCAGCGCCTCCCTGGTGCCAGAGGATCCCACCGTGCTCCTGACCATCGCCGGCATGCTTCCCTTCAAGCCGGTGTTTCTGGGGCAAGCCCCCCGGCCCTCGGCCCGGGCCACGACAAGCCAAAAGTGCATTCGCACGAATGACATCGAGAACGTGGGACGCACGGCACGGCACCATACCTACTTTGAGATGCTGGGCAACTTCTCGTTTGGAGATTATTTTAAATCCCAGGCCATTCGTTGGGCGTGGGAGCTGAGCACCGAGGTGTTTGGATTAGATCCAGAGCGCCTTGTGGTGAGCGTCTTCCGAGAAGATGATGAGGCGGCATCCCTCTGGCGCGATGAGGTAGGGGTGAATCCAAAGCGGATCATCCGCATGGATGAAGCCGATAATTTTTGGGCCTCTGGTCCAACGGGTCCCTGTGGACCCTGCTCCGAAATTTACTACGATTTTCACCCTGAACTGGGCGATGACAGCATCAATCTGGAAGACGATACACGCTTCATCGAATTTTATAATCTCGTCTTCATGGAATCCAATCGTGACGCCGAAGGTCTGCTGACGCCCCTGGCCAATCGCAACATTGACACGGGCATGGGTTTGGAGCGCATGGCGCAGATTTTGCAGGGTGTTACGAATAATTATGAAACCGATCTCATCTTTCCTCTCATTGAAGCCGCTGCCGCCTTAGCCGCAATCACCTACCAAGCCGCGGATCCCCGCACCCAAACCAGCCTCAAAGTGATCGGAGACCACAGCCGCGCCATCACCCAGCTCATCGCCGATGGCGTCACCGCGTCCAATCTCGGCCGGGGGTACATCTTGCGCCGCCTCCTGCGGAGGGTGGTCCGCCATGGCCGCTTAATCGGCATCCAAGGCCCCTTCCTGCCCACCCTGGGGGAGGCCGCCATCGCGTTGATGGGAACGGCCTATCCCCAATTGGCGCAGCGCCGGCCAGCCATTCTTCACGAGTTGGAACGGGAGGAAGCACGCTTCCTGGCCACCCTGGAACGGGGGGAAAAGCTCTTGGCTGATGTGTTGGCCAGCCAGCCCGAACAGATCACGGGCGAGCAGGCCTTTGAGCTCTACGACACCTATGGCTTCCCTTTGGAGCTCACCCAAGAAATCGCGGAGGAGCATGGATTGAGCGTGAATCTGGCTGGTTTCGAGCTGGCGATGGAGGCCCAGCGCCAGCGCGCCAAGGCCGCGGCGGTGCGCCTGGATCTCACCTTGCGGGACGCCCTGGATGAGGTGGCCGCTGAATTGGACAGCACCGCCTTCATCGGATATGACGCCCTCGACCATCCCTGCTGCGTGGTGGCCCTGGTGGCGAATGGGGTGGCCGCGGAGCGGGCGGAGACGGGCGATGAGGTCCAGATCGTTCTGGATTCAACCCCGTTCTATGGCGAAGGAGGCGGCCAAGTGGGCGATCGGGGACGGCTGTGCGGAGGAGACGATGGGGCGTCCCACGGGGCGGTGCGGGTGGCCATCGAGGGCGTGAGCCGCAACCGCAGTGTCTTCGTGCACAGCGGCCGCGTCGAGCAAGGCGTCCTGACGGTGGGCGATGTGGTGAAGGCCCGCGTCGATCGCGCCTGTCGACGGCGGGCCCAAGCGCACCACACCGCCACCCACCTGCTTCAAGCCGCCCTGAAGCGGATCGTGGATCCGGCCATCAGCCAGGCGGGATCCCTCGTCGACTTTGACCGCCTTCGCTTTGATTTCCACTGCCCCCGGGCCCTGACGGCGGAAGAGGTGCGGCGCGTGGAGGATTTGATCAATAGCTGGATCGCCGATGCCCACGCCCTGGAGGTGCGGGAGATGGCCCTGGAACGGGCAACGGCCGCGGGGGCGGTGGCGATGTTTGGCGAAAAGTATGCCGAGGTGGTGCGGGTGGTGGATGTGCCGGGGGTGTCCATGGAGCTCTGTGGTGGCACCCATGTGGCCAACACCGCGGAGATTGGCCTTTTCAAGATCGTGGCCGAAAGCGGGGTGGCCGCTGGCATCCGTCGCGTTGAGGCGGTGGCCGGACCCGCGGTGCTGGCCTACCTGAATGAACGGGAGGCCGTCGTCAAGAGCCTGGGCGAACGGTTCAAAGTTCAGCCGGGAGCCATCGTGGAGCGGGTGGGTCTCCTCCAAGAGGAGCTCAAGGCGAACCAGAAGGCCCTGGCCGCCCTGCGACAAGAACTCGCCCAGATGAAGGCCCAGTCCCTGGTGGGCCAGGCCCTGGAGGTGGGCGCCACCCCCGCTGGCGCCCCCTTCCGGGTGCTGGTCCATCGTTTGGATGGGATGGAAGGGGCCGCGTTGCAGGGGGCGGCCCAAAGCCTGTCTGGGCAACTCGGGGACGGTGCCGCCGTGGTGCTGGGCGGCTGGAGCGATCCCGAGGATCCAGGCCGCGTGGTTCTGGTGGCCGCCTTTGGGGAGGCTGTCGTTGGCAAGGGTTTAAAAGCCGGTCCCTTCATCGGGGAGGTGGCGCGGGCCTGCGGAGGCGGTGGTGGGGGCCGCCCCCACCTGGCCCAGGCCGGCGGCAACAATGGGGCTGCCCTCCAGGGAGCCCTGGAACAGGCCCAAGAGCGGCTGAAGCGGGACTTGGCATCCTGACGGCCGGGGCTTTGGAGACCCCTCGCCCCTGCCCCCAAACACGACCCTGTTAGCGCCTGCCGTGCCATTCCTGAGGCCCCAGGCCAGGCCCATGATTGAGGAATCAGAAAAGACCATTCAAGGCGAAGGACGGCTTGTCCACCCAGCCTCCACCAACCGCCAAACCTCGTCGGATCGCCTGGGAATCCTCACGTGGTTTTGGCGTAAAGTCTTGGAAGTGGTTTTTAGCGAGTGCGACCCAATCCTGTACCACATCCAACTTTAATGAAAATGAATTTAGTTTCGTCCCTCCCTCCTCGCCCCACACTGCGACCATGAATATTTGGATTCTTGATGACGATGCCGCCATGTGCTCCCTGCTTCGTCGTCAATGTGAGAAAATTGGTTGGGAAAGCAATGCCTTCCACCATCCCCGTGAGCTGCCGGAAGCCCTTGAAAAGGAACAGCCAGATGTGCTGGTTCTTGATCAATTGTTACCCGAAAAACATGGCTTGGATATTCTTAGCGCGTTGCGCTCTTCCGGTCGAACCTTTCCCATCGTAATTCTGTCGGCTTTGGGAGCGCCCAGCGATCGCATCGCCGGATTGGAAGCCGGCGCTGACGACTATCTCTCCAAACCTTTTCACTTTCGTGAATTGCAGCTGCGGATCGAACGCCTGGCTCGCCCCGCCGCCGCGGAGTCTGGCCTGGGTCCATCTCTTTTGTTGCCTGAGGGCACATTTCAGGTGGGCTCCCTGCGGTTTGAGGCTGGGGGAAAGCTTCCCCTGATTTCCGCCCCGGGCGGCACCCATCGTCTCAGTCGAGGCGAATGCGCGTTGTTGCATGCCTTCTGCCGTCATCCCGGGGTCACCCTTAGCCGCGCCCAACTCCTGCAGGCCACGGGAAGTCTCGTGATGGCCGGCCAGACGCGCACCATCGATGTCCGTGTGTCTCGCCTGCGCAGGGTCTTGCGAGAACTGGCTGGGTCCGATCTGATCGTGCCGGAACGCGGCATGGGTTACAAGTTGGTGGCGGATGTGAGGATGCAGCAGGATGGTCAATCAACCTTCACCGAGGTTTGACCGCTTCGATTGGATCCATCTCTTGGTGTGTCTGATCGGTGGTGTTAGCTTCACATTTTTTCTGCTTTTTGTTGTCTTACAAACCGTACTGGAGCCGAAACTCTTATCCGAAACAGCTCTTCGCACCTCCCGCAGCGTGCGCTTGGTTGAATTGGCATTGATGGAGATTCCTCCTGACCAACTACCGCCAGGGGTGGTGGTTACAACATCAGCAAGGGGGCCTGAGGGCAAGCTCCACACCTTGGGGCCCTTCGATCGCAAAGTCCAGCAGCTCATGGCGTCACGCTTTGGCGTTGCTCGCCAGTTGCAGCGCGATCGTCCCCCCTTTGTGGAGTCTTGGGGTGGCATTTGGGTGCACTTGCAATCCCCCCGTTATCCCTTTGTTTGGTTATACCAGCCAGAGCGCCTTAGCAGCAGCAGCGTTTGGTTTTTGCCCCTTCTACGTAGTGGGGCTCTGCTGATGGGACTGTTGATCGGCACGGCTTTGTTCCTCAACAGATATGTGGAGAGACCATTCCGGATCGTGTTCACGAACTTGCCGGATGGACTGCCCGCCCCGCTTCCCTTATTGCCCGAGCAGGGAATTGCCCCCTTACGGGTGCTGAGCCTTCGCATTAACCGTCTTCTCGAACGTCTCAACAATGCCGCCAGGGAGCGTCGACTGATGCTGCGTGGCCTGGCCCATGACCTGGCAGGCCCCCAAACCCGGATCGGTTTGCAGCTGGATCTCTTGACCGACTCCCTGGGGAAGGATCAGAAAGAGGCCATGCAGGCCATTGCCAGTGATCTGCATCAACTGGAGGGCATCACCGACCAGCTCCGTATTCTCGCTGAGAACGATCAGCCCACCCTCACCATTGAACAACTGGCCCTGGATGACCTATGCTGTCGAGTGGCGGCGAGTTACCCCCGTCAGCCGATTCAGTTGCGCATCCCCAGGCTCTTGGTGCGTCTTGATGGAGCTGGCCTGGAGAGGGCCTTGAGGAATCTCATCGACAATGCCCTGGACCATGGCCAACCGCCTGTCGAGATCAAGGCCTGGTCCAAACAGAGAACCCTGGTTCTGCAAGTCCTGGACCATGGCACTGGGGCGATGGGTGGTTCCACCACCCTGTTGACGATGCCCCGATCCAGCCCGTTCCACGATCGGCAGCGCTCACGTCACCGTGGCTATGGCCTCCTGATTGTGGAACGCTTCTGTCGGGATCATCAAGGGCAGCTCACCCTGCAGTCTGAGGACGGAACCTTCTTCGCCCGGATGCATCTGGTTGCCACCGAAGAGGGGCCTGTCGTTCTCACCGCCCGATCCCAGGCCCAGGCCCCTCAACCCTCCAGGTAGGTGGTTTGGCCGAGACTGGTTTCCAGGTGTTGCATGAGCCGGCGAGCCCCATCAATCGATAACCTCCCATCAGCGATGGCTTCTTCACTGGCCTGCCGCAGATGTTCCTTGAGCGTGAGGGGGTTGTGTTCCATGGCCTGGAGCACCTCCGCGTTGGTGTCCCCCCGCACCACATGCTCCACCCGATAGCCACCCCCATCCGTAAGACGGATATGGACCGCATTCGTGCGGCCGAACAAATTGTGCAGGTTACCCATCACCTCCTGATAGGCCCCGGCGAGGAACAGGCCAACCCAGTACGGCTCCCCTGCCCGTAGAGAGTGGAGCTCAAGGAGGGATTTTTCCGCGCCGTTGCCAATGAAACGGGCCAATTTCCCGTCGGAATCACAGGTGAGATCGGCAAACCGCCCCAAGCGTTGCGGACGTTCCTGAAGCCTGTGGATGGGCAACACGGGAAAGAGCTGCTGGATGGCCCAGGTGTCAGGAGCGGAACGGAACACCGACAGATTGGCGTAATACGTTCCGGCCAGGGCGGCCTGCAACCTCCTCAAGTCCTCTGGAATCACGGTCGTCAGGGGCATCGCCCCGAGTTGGCCGACAATCTCCAAGCCACAGGCCCAATACAGCTCTTCCGCTTGGGCCCGTTGCCGCAGGGGCAGGTAGCCCAGACGAAAAGCCGTCAGGGCATCTTCCTTGAATTTGATGGCATCGTTCCAGGCCTCCTGCAACGCTTCACAGCTGGCTGGCTGGTCAGGATTGGTCGTTGACGCGGCCCTGATCAGCGCCAGCGTGTCTCGCAAGTTGCGAACAATCTGGGGTTCCTCCGGGCTTGGAGCGGCCAGCGTGGAGGGTGGCTGGCTGCACCCCAGCACATCAAACACCAGCACACTGAAATGGCTGGCGATGGCGCGTCCACTTTCACTGACCAGGGTGGGCATGGGCACCGCACCGTTATCGCAGCACTCCCGCACCGTGGCGACCACGTCGTTGGCATAGTTCTGGAGGGAGTAATTGGTGGAGGCTGAGGTGGTGGTACGACTGCCGTCGTAGTCAATCCCCAGCCCTCCTCCCACATCCAAGTACCCCATCGGTGCCCCGAGGCGGTTGAGCTCCACATAAATCTGGCCAGCTTCTTGCAAGGCATCCTTCAACACGGCGATGTCGTTGATCTGGCTGCCGATGTGAAAGTGAAGCAGGCGCAAATCCTCCAGCAGCCCAGCCTGTCGCAGCGCTTCCACCGTGGTGAGCAGGTCGGGGATGGACAGGCCAAATTTGGCCCCTTCCCCCACCGAGCTGCCCCATCGCCCCGTGCTCCGTGCCGCCAGCTTCGCCCGCACGCCGATCAATGGGGCGGCGCCCAGGTCCTGACTGGCGCTGATGATGCGTTCCACCTCATCGGCCTGCTCAATCACCACCACGGGTTGGCGGCCGAGGCGTCGAGCTAGAATCGCAGTCTCAATGTAGCGGCGATCCTTGTAGCCATTGCAGACCAGCAGGGCTTCCGGATCCTCCAGCAGGGCCAGGGCAATGAGGAGTTCGGCCTTGCTGCCGGCTTCCAAGCCAAAGTGCCAGCGCCGGCCGGTTTCCATCAGCTGCTCCACCACGTGGCGCTGTTGATTGCACTTGACGGGAAAGACGCCTTGGTACCGGCCCTGGTACCCGTATTGGGCGATGGCGCGCTCAAAGGCGGCGTGGAGCCGCTCGAGACGGTCATCGAGAATGTCATCGAAACGAATCAGCAGGGGCAAGGCCAGGTCACGCCCCTGGAGCCCCCGCACGAGTTCCACCAGGTCGAGGGCGCCCCCACGCTCCCCCCGCGGCTGCACCATCACATGGCCACGGGCATTGACGGAGAAGTAGGGCTCCCCCCACCGGTCCAGGCCGTAAAGGGACGCACTGTCGGCGGCAGTCCAAGAGTCAACGCCGCTGGGGCCCATGAAATCGGGATCGTGCGCAGCCGAATCTAGGCACAGCCCAGGCCGCGGTGCCCTGGCCCAGGGGACCGCCTGCCCGTTCCCTCACATCCTGCTCAAGGTCTCGATGCCCAACAGCCCCAAACCCAGGCGCAGCGTGTCAGCGCAAAGGCGGCACAGCGCCAACCGCGACCCCTGCTCCGCCCCCTGGGCCTTGAGGACCGGAACCTGGTCGTAGAAGCGATTGAAAGATTGGCTGAGCTCAAAGAGATAGGAGCACAGGCGATTCGGCAACAGATCACTTTCCACCTCCACGATCACCGTGTCAAATCGCAACAAGTCCCGGGCTAGGGTCCATTCCAGGGGATCGCTGAACACCAGGGGATCGGGCATGGGTTGGGCAGCCGCCGTCTCTCCCCCCCGCCGCACGATCCCCGCCAAGCGCACCACGGCATAGAGCAAATAGGGGGCGGTGTTCCCCTGGAGCGCCAACATGCGATCGAAGCTGAATTGGTAATTGGTGAGGCGGTTTGTGGCGAGATCGGCGTATTTCACCGCACCCAGCCCCACCTTGGTGGCCACCTCATCAATGAAGGGATCCTCCTCTTGGCGACCTTCCTCTGCCAGCCGTGCCCGCAGGGCGCCCTCCGCCCGCTGCACGGCCTCATCCAGCAAGTCCTTGAGACGCACGGTGTCTCCGGAGCGTGTTTTGAGCTTTTTGCCATCCTCCCCCTGCACCAGGCCAAAGGGCACATGCTCCAAGCGCCCTCCGTCCGGCACCCAACCCGCGCGACGAGCCACCGCGAACACGGCCGCGAAGTGGTTGGCCTGGCCCGCATCCGTGACATAAATCAGGCGTTGGGCCCCGTCGCCCTGGGGGGGCTTGGCAAAGCGATAGCGGATCGCCGCCAGATCCGTGGTGGCATAGTTAAAGCCACCATCGCTTTTTTGCACAATCACCGGTGGTTGGTTGGGATCCAGGAAGACGCAGGCGGCGCCCCCGTCGTCCACAACCAGGCCGGCAGCCCGTAAATCCGCTACGACGGATGGAAGAAACGGGTTGTAGAACGATTCACCCCGTTCTTGGAGAACGATGCCCAACCGGTCGTAGATCTGCTGAAACTCCTTTCGCGATTGCTCGCACAGCAGGGTCCAGGCCTTCAGACTGAGGGGATTCCCGCCCTGCAACTTCACCACCTCCTCCCGTGAGGCGGCCTGAAAGGCGGGATCGGCGTCAAAGCGTTGTTTGGCCTGGCGGTAGAAGCTGACCAAATCTCCCAGGTTGAGCACATCCGCCTGCCCCAGGGCCTCAGGGGCCACCTCCTTGAGATGGGTGATGAGCATGCCGAACTGGGTTCCCCAGTCCCCTACGTGGTTGAGCCGCAGCACGGGGTGGCCGCGAAAGTCCAGCACCCGCGCCAAGGCATCCCCGATGATCGTGGAGCGCAGGTGTCCCACGTGCATTTCCTTGGCAATGTTGGGACTGGAAAAATCCACAATCACCGGGGCCAAGGGACCTGTCGCCATCGGCACCCCCAGGCGGGGATCCCCCACCCGACGCCTCACCTCCGCCGCCAGCACGGTGGGCCGAACGGTCAGGTTGATGAAGCCTGGTCCAGCAACCTGGGGGGGGAGGCAAAGGGTTTCGAAGGCCGGATTGGCCGCCAGTTGTTGAACCACTGCCATGGCAATCGCCCGGGGAGCTTGCCCCAGGGGCTTGGCTAGGGGCAGCGCGCCATTGGCTTGAAAGTCGCCAAACTCCGGCTTACTGGCGGCTTCCAATTGGGGATCCAGGGGTTGACCGGCGGCCCGAGCCGCCACCGCCGCTTCGGGGAAGGCCCGTTCCATGGCGTCCTGGAGTTGCTGGCGGAGCACATGGAGCACACTGAGCATCGGGATGCCACGGGGGGGGAGGGGACGGACTCGATCATCCCCCTTGATTGGCCGGCCGCATAGGCTCCCAACGGTCCAGATCCCTGGTCCATTGTGGGCAGTGCTTGGTGATGTGCATCCCCTGGGCGATCAGCCCACGGTGCATCTGGCACGTCAGCAGAGGCACGCAATGGGGCCCGGCATGGTGGCGGAACCAATGGCAGGTCAGGCAAACCCTGGGGCCACGGGCGGGCAGCAGTACCTCAAGATCAAGATGGGGCCATTCTTCGACCCCATCGACCGCTGACGAAGTCGCGGGGGGATCCTGACGGGGGAGGGCGGCCATGGCACCAAAAAAGCGTACACCTGTACTAGCACGGCGAAGCGCTCCCAAATCCCCATCCGGGCCAGGGTAAGAACGGGTGAGGCGAGGAGGAGGCCCGACAGAGCCCAGAGGGTCGCACCCACCTCAGATCCAGCTCGTGCCGACCCACTCCTCGCGGATGTCTTTTGGCGCCTCTTTCGCACGTCGCGTCCAGGTGATGGCTCGGCCATGGCCGAGCTCATGATCCGTTGCCAGGAAAGAAATTTGGCGGTTGCCCTCGAATTGCCGTTGGACCTGGCGGTGCAGGATTCGCTGGTTCGCCTTAACGTTCAGGAGGAAGTGGGCTCCCTGCTCCCGGAGCTGTTGAACAAAGATTCCTGTGTCTGCAACGCATCCACTTGGATCAGCAAGCCTTGCACATCCAGCTCACCCAGGAGCTCTCTGAGGACGGCTGTACGGCGAGAATTAGATAGGCCCCGCCAACGTAGTTGACACCGAGCAACGGCCCCCTCATGGTTCTCTCCCGTGGCGTAGCAAGGTTGGCCAATGGCCACGCCCAATGCAGCCGAGTCAAGCATCACATGGGCGATGAACACCGAACTCCCGGTGGAGGCGGTTTCAATCGAACCACGCATGGTTTTGCCGTCGCAGACGAGTTGATCCAAATCCCCAGTGCCACCAGGGATCTGGGCGAGCGTCCAATCACGAATGGCCGCACAGAGCACCGTGAGGTCCACTTGAGGGCAGGAGTAGCGGAAGGCCGAATCCGATGGAGGGGGCCGCAGCTCAATTCCCAGAGCGCTGGTCAGGGCCATGGGATGGCGGATGGCGAACCGTTCGAGATCTCGAAGGCTCTGGCAACCGCTGAAGATGCCGTGCACCGATACCAGTAAGGAAGTCCCAAGCCGGGATGCGGATGCCACGGCGCATCCGAGTGTCCGGAGTGGCGCGCAAGAAGCTGATCAGGTCAAGATCGGTTGCGGCAGCTTGAGTTTCGAGCACAGGGAAGGGGCGATGCCGCCGACAGCACCGCAAGCCGAGGCTTCAGGCCAGGACTCTTGGGAGACACTTTGAATCAGCCCTGGGGCTGTTCCCGATCCGTTGGGTGTCCGTCGGGGGGAATGCTTGCAGTCCTGAAGCACTTCGACCAATGGTTGCGCCATACCGTTCGGGCCTCCGTCCTCCACCGCGGGAACGGGCCTACGTGATGCCCCTCGCGGTAGGGGCGGCCGGCCTGCTCCTGTTAATGGGCCTGATGCTGCAGGGGATGGCCCTGCGGGAGCGTTTGCAGGTGGATGGGTTGGAGCGCCAGCGGCGGGAGGACGACATCCTGACGTCAGCGGCCCATCAGCTGCTGGGTGCCCTCAATGGCCCCCACCGCTGCCTGGTGACCCTCCCCCTGGACCGCTGGGAGGTGGAGGGTTTGGCCTGCGCCTCCCCGGAGGCGTTGGCCACCCTGCGACGCGCCCAGGTGTGGGCGGTGCCCGTGCGCCTGCTGTCCTGGCAGCCAGGGACGGATGGCCTGGCCGCCGAGTTGGAGGTGGCCTTGGAGGCCAGCGCCACCCAGGCGCCCCGCCGCCGCCGCTTGGGCGCCCGGCGTGAGGGCACTCCCCCTCTGGTGGTGGCTCTGCGACTCCGCGCCTTCGGAGGAGGCCAGCCATGACGTTGCTGGAGGCGGCCATGGCCTCCCTGGTGCTGATGCTGGCCACCACAGCGGCGGGTCAGCTGTGGAGCCAGGGAGTGCGGATCAGCGGGTTGGCGACGCAACGGGAGGAGCGGCTCCACGCCTTGGAGGCCCTGCTCTTGGCCAGCGAGGGGACGGCCAGGTATTGGGCGGCCGGGCAGGGGCCCAGCGCCGATTGCCAAGCGGCCCTTGGCCAATTGACGCCCCTGCTGCG
>JBKCVY010000409.1:0-956 GCA_046317475.1 Cyanobacteriota bacterium
CCCACCCCCTCCGCCATCAACGCGGTCCGGTAGGGGGCCGCGGGGGCGAACCAACGCTCCAACACACGGTCGTCCAACGGCAGGTCAAGGGCTTCTTCCCACTCCGTCACCTGGATCCGCCAGCCCAAGCGATCCAGCTCCGCCACCAGGGGCTTGGGCCAGGGATCCTGCAGGGCCAACTCCCGCGCTTCCGCCTCAAGCACCCTGGCCAGCCAGCCGTCGTCCGACGCCCCCTCGCCACCCGGGCGGAGGTGGAGCTGGCGCAGGGCCGTGGCCGGGCCCGTTTGTGGATGGCTGAAGAGCCAGCGCAGGTGGGCGCCGGGCGCCGCCAGGGCCGTGACCGTCCGCGCCCAATCGCCGCCACCCTCCGGGGGGCTGGCGAAGCGTGGTTGGCGGGCCACCATCCATTCGAATCGCCCGCCCGGCTCGGCCAAGGCCTCCAGCGGTTGGGGATCTTCCTCTGGCACCACCACCAGTTGGGGCCTGCGCAGGGGGTCCAGCAGCCGCACTTGGTCCTCCAGGGCGTCGAGGTCGGAGGGTTTGGCCACGGTGATCACCACCCCTCCCTCGGCGGCCTCCCGCAAGGGATCCAGGGCCCAAAGCAAGGAGCGAGCCTGCAGCACGAGCACCCGATCCAGGCGATCGGGGTGGAGATCCCCCCAAAAGCGCTGCCGCAGCAGATCCAGCCGTTCCCCCTCCGCCGCCGCCTGCCGCGCCAACCAGCTCCGCAGCTGGGGATCTTCCGGGCCGGCGCTGAGCAACTCCCGCAGGTCGTCCCCCTGCTCCGCCACGGCGGCCAATTGGGCGGCCCGCCGCTGGCGGAGGGCGGTGCGCCGCTCCCCCTCCCAGCCCAGGCCACCCGGCTGCCAAAACACCTGGCCCTGCAGGGATATCGGCAAGTATTGCTGGGCGACCCAGTGCTCGGCGTAGGCATGGGGATAGCGGTAGCCCTGGCC
>JBKCVY010000410.1:0-5214 GCA_046317475.1 Cyanobacteriota bacterium
GAGCAGGGGGATCGGCGCCGGGGGCGCGGCGGCAGCCCGGTAGCTGGCTGTCAATAATTGATTCAATTTTTCGCTGCGCGCAGGCGGTCGCCCCCGCGCAGCGACGACGCATGGGTGCCGGTTGAGCATTTCTACGGATCCCTGGGCCGTCCGGCTCCCACACATCCCACCAGCCGTCATCGCTACATTTCATTAGCAGCGCTAGCCTCCCAGGTGGGTCTGGTTCAAGAGGTCCGCCACGTCATGGCTACCATTGCTGAACAGCTCCAGATCTACCGCGTGGCCCTCGCAGCGGCGGAACGGCAAGGAGACGGGTCCACAAGGCGCAAGATCGAGCAACAATTTTTGCAACTACAAGATTTTCAAAGGCGCCACCCAAAGACAACCGACGCTCCCAGCCCGATGGAGATGTTTTGCGATCTCAACCCATCGGACATCCACTCCCTCGTCTACGACGATTGCCCCCCACGATGGACCTAACCCCCTACCTGATGACCCCCGAGGCGGGCCCGTCTGAGGAGGGACTCCTGGCGGTGGATGTGCCGGGACGCATCGCCGTCGCCATGAAAGGGAGATTCCTGCTTAGGGCCGTGTGCAAAAGCTTCGGCGAACACAACACCATCACCTGCGCGGTCACTGACCAGGACAGCTGTTTGGCCTATTTGCAGAAACAGGCGGGGCCTGGCTTTGAACTGCTGATTTGTACAGATTATTTGGAGAGTGGCAGTGGCTTTGAATTGGTGCGTCTCGCCAAAGAAAGTCATCCAAAACTCCATTGTGTTGTGTTGGCCTTGGGGGATGTCATTCCCGCCGAATACGTCGATGCTCCATGGTTGGAAGCCGTAGTGGCCGAAGCTGATTTTGTTGAAGATCAGCAACCGCTCAAGGCCGCCGTTCTTGCCGTGATGACCGGCCATTCCTACCGAAGCCCTTCCTTGCGCACAGGCCTACTTCCCTATCTGAGCTGTCCACGCCTGACCCGCAGGGAGTATCAAGTTTTGGATTTACTGGCCAGCGGCATGAGCGATCGCGACATAGCCAAACGGTTGATGGTGAGCGAAGAAACCGCCCACACCTACAGCAAGCGCCTGCTGCAAACCCTGGGTGTGAACAACCGCCTGCAAGCCGTGTTGAAAGGCATGCGTTGTGGCATGGTTCAGCTGTGAGGGGGAGGGCGAGGACGTTTTGCCCCCAAACGGGGGCAGACGGCTCGGTGCACGCTCAATCATGCTCAATGACGTTGCGGAATTTGCGTCATGGTCCAGGCGACACCCCCCTCCTCCAGCCTGACGATCGGAGAGCTGCAGGCGGGTTATCCGCTGTATTGCAAGGCCATGCGGATCCTGATTCGTGAAGAGAAATCGATGGAGCAAATCAAACGCAGCGTCTGCTGGCACCGCCTTACCACCCTGCATGCCTGCATGCCCAGGCAATACAAAGATCCGGAACATCTCTACTTCCATCTGCGGCGCGAATTGAGCCAGTGAGGGTGTAAGGGCCTCCCCCAGGGGGGGCCAAAGGCGAAAGCCAAAAGCCAAAGGCGAAGGCCAAAAGCGAAGGCCAAGACCAGGGGAAGGCCCCTGGGCCAGGGCCAGGGAATCGGATGTGACGGACGGTGGCACTCCCTGGGCGTGGGGGAGATCGGCGCACCAACGGAGCCGCTCTTCTCCGAGACCGTGCGCTTTTGTTGCCATGACGACCCGCAACCCATCCGTCGCCTCTGCCCCCGCGTCTGAGGACACGCTGGTGTCCTCCCTCATTGCCCTAATGGAACAGGGAACCACCCCCTGGCGTCGGGAATGGGACAGCCGGGGCGGAGGGCACCACGTCAATTTGTTTACGGGAAGGGCCTATCGCGGCGCCAATCCGATCCTGCTCACGATCGGCCTGCATCAGCGCGGCGCCAGCTTGCCCTACTGGACCGGCGCGGGGGAGGCCCGCGGCCACGGCTTGCATCCCAAACGGGGTGGCAAGGCCGTCACGATCCTGCGCCCCCAGGTGTGTCGTCGCGGCGGTAGGGCCCAGGATCCGGAGAGTTCCCCCACCCCGGCGGCGGAGAGCGGCCCCGAGCCCGGCCCCGGCCAACGCCCGCACCGCCCTTGGGTGCGCTACCGGCCCGTCGCTCTCTTCAACGTGGCGGACCTGGAGGGTGGGGACTTGGCGGACTTCATCGCGGCGCGCCAGGCGGCGCAAGCCCCCAGCGTCCCTCCGGAACCGGAACGGTTGGCCCGGGCGGAGGCGGTGCTCCGGGCTTGGCCGGTGCCCATGGAGCACGGTGGCACGCGGGCCTTCTACAACCCCCAAACGGATCGCATTCAGTTGCCGGATCGGAACGCGTTTCATGCCAGCTCAGCGCTCTATGCCACCTGGGCCCATGAGGCGTTGCACAGCACCGGCCATGCCTCCCGGCTCGGACGGAACCTCAGCGGTGCCCTGGGCAGTGAGGCCTACGCGCGGGAGGAGCTGCTGGCGGAGCTGGGCGCCGTGTTGGTGGGGGAGCGGCTGGAGATTGGCAGCGACGTGCGAAACCACGCGGCCTACCTGGCGGAATGGATCCAACTGCTGCGCGAATCGCCCAGCCTGTTGTACAAGCTGCTCAGCGAGGCCCGACAGGCGGCCGACCTGATCTGTCCACCGGAGGGGGGAGACGGGACCAGCCCCAGCCCCAGACTGGCGGCCAGCGCCCCGTGACGGGGGGCGGAGTCAGGCGGGTGCTGGGCCGCTGAGCGGCGGGGACTGGCGCAGGGCCTCCAGCAGGGGCGGGAGGGCTACCCGTGCGAGGCGGGTGGCCCGATCCGAGACCGCGTAGGGCAGCCAGAGGACATTGGCGTGGATCAGCCCCCCACAGCTGTAGACCACGTTGGGCACATAGCCGTCGCGCTCATCCTCCGTCGCCCGCAGCAGGGGGTGGCGGAGCCGGCCGATCACCCGGGAGGGGTCGTCACGGTCGAGCAGGGCGGCGCCAATGCAGTACTCCCGCACGGGACCCACCCCATGGGTGAGCACCAGCCAGCCGGCTTCCGTTTCCAGGGGGGAGCCGCAATTGCCGAGTTGGATGAACTCCCAGGGTTCCTGGGGCCGCAACAGCACCTGGGACTCCCGCCAGCACTCCGGCTCGGTGCTGCGCATCAGATGAATGTTTTCGCTGTCTTGCCGCCCGAGCATCCACCAGGCGCCGTTCACGGGGCGGGGGAAGAACGCCAGGCCCTTGTTGCGAACCGCCGAGCCTCGCAGGGGGCGCAGGGAGAAATGGCGGAAATCGGTGGTCTCAATCAGCTGGGTCTGGATGCCCTGCCCGTCGTAGGCGGTGGCGGTGGCCAGGTAGCGGGGCTCCTCGCCCGCTAGTCGCACGAAACGGGCATCCTCCAAGCCATTGCTCTCCCGGGCGGTGACGGGAAAGAGCACCCGCTCGCTGAGAAGGCTTTCCGGGTTGTAGGTGACGTGGTAGTGGCCATCCGTGCCCTCCAGGCTGGTGACCTCCCCCTGGAAGACAAAGGGGGAGACCGGATCGAGCTGAAGGCGTCCATCCGCGCGGATCACTCCACCGCGGAACTCAATGGAGGAGATGTGGCCCTCACCCGTGGCCCGCAGGCTGAACACCACCCGCAGGCTGCCGGGTTCCAGGCCGCCCTGCACCGGGTGGGGCACAAGGGAAGGATTGAACAAAGCCGCTGACTCTAGGGCGTACTCATGGGTGAGGTAATAGCCCAAAAGCAGCTGCCGCTCCGCCGACAGGGCCGGCTGGGGGTGGAGCAGGGCCAGCACGTCCAGCCAACGCTGGCGGGCGAGCCGTTCGAGGGTGCGATGGCGATCGCCGAAGCGGTGGCGCAGGCGTTCGAGTTCGAAGTCGCAGGTGGCGGCGGGCAGGGCGGCCAAACGCGCCAGAAGGCAGTCAAGCCGCTCCGTGTTGGCCCCCCCGCCGGTGGGTTTCACCACCAGGGAGGGAAGGAACGGCCGTAGGAGCACCCGGCGGGGATCGGGATCCAACCGCAGGGGAAGCCGTTCCACGGGAAGGGGAGCGGGGACGGAAGGGCGGGGATCGCTCATGGGTGGGTGGTCACGTCCTCACTGCTGAGCAAGCGCATGTCCGCCAGGGCCATCAGGAAGGAGAGCGTGGATTCGGCGCCCTGGTTGCGGTTGACGCCCGAGGGCTGCAGGCCATCGAAACACCCCCCATTGCTGCCGTCGTAGAGGGGTTGACGCAGGTCATTACGACCGAGGAACCAATCAAAGGATCGGATGGCTTCCAGGCGCCAATGGTCGTCGCCGGTGGCATGGAACGCCTCGATGCAGGCGGCCACGCTGGCCGTAGCCTCCAGGGGTTGCTGATCATGGGTGGCGGGCAGCTGGCCCCGCGGCCAAAAGCCCTCCGAGCCGATGGGACGGAAATGGCCCTCCGGAGCGGTTTGGGCCCGCTGCAGCCAGGTGAGGGCGCCCAGGCCGGTGTCGAGCATGTCGGAGCGCCGCAGCCAACGGCCACTGAGGATGAGGGCCTGGGAAAGGCGGGCGTTGTCGTAGCTGACGATGGGCTCCAACCAGGGCCAATCGCCGGTGGCCTGGGAGGTGAAGGCGGCCAGCAGACGTTCGGAGAGGTCGAGACGCCAGCGGGCGGCGAGCAGATCGCCGTGGAGCACGCGCAGGTATTCATGCAGGCCCAGCACGGCGAAGGCCCAGGCCCGCGGGGAGGTGAAGGTTTCGAGGGCCGGCAGGGCCTGCTCAAAGAGGCGCGCGGCCCAATCGCGCAGGTTGGTCTGCTCCGTGCGACCCACGATGGCGCCCAACCCCCAGAGGGCCCGACCATGGCTGTCCTCGGAACCGACGGGCTCCAGCCAACGGCGGTCGAAGCCCATGAAGTTGCGAAAACGTCCACTCTCGGGAACGAAGGCGTAATGGAGGAAGGCCGCGGCGGCGGATTGGAGGCGCCGCAGGCCGTTGAGGGGCTCCCCCAGGTGCTCCAGCTGGGCGGTGAACAGCAGGGCGCGGGCGTTGTCGTCCGTGCAGTAGCCGTGGTGGAAGTTCGGCACGCTGTGCACGGCGTGTTGGAGCACGCCGGTGGAATCGGTGATCGCTTCCAGGGGTTGTAACCGCCCGGGCGGCAGTTCCGCCCCCTCCACCGCCAGGGTGGCGGCGGGCCGGAGGGTGCGCGCCCGGCCTTCGCCCGCGTCCAGCAGGCGCTCAAAGAGGTGGGCATAGCGCTCGCCCACTGCGCTCCAC
>JBKCVY010000411.1:0-4585 GCA_046317475.1 Cyanobacteriota bacterium
GTGGCAGTGCCAGGACGGTGGCGAGCAGAACCAGCGGAAGCCGCGGGGGCATGGCCGATCAGGCGAACCTCGCGCCATGATCCGTTGTCTTCCACTCCGTTGGCGGTTTCGCATGGCGCTGACCCCCTCCACCATGCTTCCCCTGGGAACACCCCTCCCCTGGGCCGTGATGGCCGATGCCCTGACCCCCGGCGGCGGCGGGGCCTTGCCGGAGGCCGGGGCCCTGGAGGGCAAACCCGTCCTGGTGCTGTTCCTTTGTCCCCACTGCCCGTTTGTGAAGCACATCGAACCGGAGATCACCCGCCTCCAGAACGATTTCGGCGCCGACGTGGCCTTTGTCGCCATCCGCAGCAACAGCCTCGCCACCCACCCGCAGGATGGCCCGGCGGGCATGGAGTCCCAGGCCACCTCCCATGGCTGGCGCTTCCCCTATCTGGCGGATGACAGCCAGGCTGTCGCCCGGGCGTTCCAGGCGGCCTGCACCCCCGACCTCTACCTCTTTGATCGCCACCATCAGCTCCGCTACCGCGGCCAGCTCGATGGCAGTCGCCCCGGCAATGCCATCCCCCTGGATGGGCGTGATCTGCGCGCGGCCCTCGTGGCCGTCCTCGCCGGTCAGGACCCGGACCCTGGGCAGGTGCCGTCGATCGGTTGCAACATCAAGTGGCATCCCGGCCAGGAGCCGGCCTGGGCCTAGGGCCAACGGCGGAGGGGACCATTGCCCCCTTGTCGAATCTTTCGCGGGGCTTAAGGTTGCGCCCATGCATGTGCCCCCCTTCAGCCTCGACGAGCAGCTGAGGCAGCTCGGAGATCCGCTCCTTGAAGCCGTGTCGCAAGTCTTGCGGAGCGGTCAATACATCGGCGGTCCCACCGTTGGGGCATTTGAAGAAGCGTTTGCCGACGCCTGTGATGTTCCCCACGCCATCGGCTGCAACAGCGGCACGGATGCGCTCATCCTGGCCCTTCGTGCCCTCGGCATCGGCCCGGGAGATGAGGTGATCACCGCTTCCTTCAGCTTCTTCGCCACCGCGGAAGCCATCAGTGCTGTGGGCGCCACCCCGGTGTTCGTGGATGTGGAGGAAACCAGTTACCTCATCGACCCGGAACGCATCGCCGCGGCGATTACCCCCGCCACCCGGGCCCTTCTGCCCGTCCATCTGTTCGGCCGACCGGTCGACATGGAGCGCATCACCGCCATCGCCCGCGCCCATGGCCTGCGGGTGATTGAAGACGGCGCCCAGGCCTCGGGCGCCAGCTGGGGGGACCGGCCTGTGGGCAGTTGGGGAGATGCGGGCTGCTTCAGTTTTTTCCCCACCAAAAACCTCGGCGCCGCCGGTGATGGTGGCGCGGTGGTCTGCCGGGATCCAGCCCTGGCCCAACGGGTGCGGGAGTTGGCCGTGCATGGCATGCCCCGTCGTTATCTCCACACGGCCCTGGGCTACAACAGCCGGCTCGATGCCCTGCAGGCGGCCGTGTTGCGGGTGAAGCTTCCCCATCTGGCGGGCTGGGTGGAGCGGCGACGAGCCATCGCCGAGCGCTACCTGCGGGAGCTGGCGGAGGTGCCGGGTCTGGTGTTGCCCGATGCAGGGCCCCCGGGCCACAGCTGGAACCAATTTGTTGTGCGCCGCGTTTCCTGTCCCAGCGGGCTAAGCGGCTGCGCCAGTCGCTGCACCCCCTCCTTCGACAGCGCCACCTACGAGATCCCCGAGGCCCGCTGCCGTGACTGGCTCAAGCTGCTGCTCCAGGAGGCGGGCGTGAGCACAATCATCTATTACCCCATTCCCATCCACCGCAAGCCCGCCTACGCCCACCTGGGATACGGCGGCGGCAGTTTGCCCCATACGGAGCGCCTCTGCGCCGAAGTGCTCAGCCTGCCGATCTTTCCCGAGTTGACCCCGGACCAGCAGGAAACAGTGATCACAACCCTGCGGCACCTGCTGAGCACCCGGCAGGCCGCCCCCGCCAACGGCGCCAGCCCGGCCGAGCTCACTCCTCCACTTCCCATCTAGCGTTCCCAATCCCGCGTGCGTGGGTGAACTGTCAGCCCCGGGGGAGGGCGGCGTACAGCGCTTTGAAGTGGGCCTGCTGGCGTTTGTGGTCCACCAGCGGCGCGGGATAACCGCGCCGCTCCAGGGGCTGGATCTGGCCACTGATCAGGTCGGCTGTGGCCACATGGGCCAGCTCCGGCACCCACCGCCGGATGTAAGTGGCTTCGGGATCAAACTTGCCCGCCTGGCTCGCGGGGTTGAAGATGCGCAAGGGCTTGGGATCCATGCCGCTGCTGGCGCTCCATTGCCACCCCCCGTTGTTGGCGGCCTGGTCCCCATCCACGAGTTGCGCCATGAACGCAGCTTCCCCCAGACGCCAGTCGCAGATCAGGTCCTTCACCAGGAAGGAGGCCACGATCATGCGACAGCGGTTGTGCATCCAGCCACTCCCGTTCAGCTGCCGCATCGCCGCATCCACGATGGGAACCCCGGTGAGCCCCTCCCGCCAAGCGTCCAACCAGAGGGGGTCGTTCTGCCAGGGGAACTGGCGCCACTGGGGCCGATAGGGGCCTTCCGCCAGCTCCGGGAAGTGGAGCAGGGCTTGCTGGTAGAACTCCCGCCAGGCGAGTTCCTGCTCCCAGACGCTGATGGAGTCGAGCGCCTCCGGTCCCCGGGCCAGTTGGCGGGCGTCCTGGGCGGCGGCCCAGGCTTGTCGCGGGCTGAGGGTGCCGAATTTCAAGGCCGCGCTCAGCCCCGAGGTGCCCTCCCGCCCCGGCAGGTTGCGACCGTCGCCATAGGTCAGCAGCCCGCCCCCCCTCAGGCCGTCCGCACAGAAGGCCTCCAGCTGGGCCAGTGCGGCGGCCTCCCCGGGCCGGCAAGGGCAGAGGTCCGCACCGGAAAAGTCAGCCGCGAGGTCCTGGAGGGCTGGCTCCAGGGCACGCAGGGGCAGCGCATCCCACAGGCGACGGCGACCCTCGGGCCAGGCGGCGCTCGGGTCTCGCGGCAGATCCACCAACCCCGTTGGGCTTGCCACGGGATCCAGTCCGCCGGAGGCCGCGGAGCCCAGCGCAGCGCGTTGTTCCACCTGGCGGCGCCAGGCGCGCAGAAAGGGGCCATACACCCGGTAGGGCTCGCCAGCGCCGGTACGGAGGCGCTCCGGCGGCACCAGGAGCTGGTCCCAATCCACCAGCACCCGAAGGCCCCGGGATTGAAGGGCGGCGGCAACGCGGCGGTCGCGTTCCCGCCCGTAGGGCTCCACATCCTGATTCCAGGCCACCACCTCGGCGCCGATGGCTTCCGCCAGCGGTGGCAGCACCTCCGCGGGATCTCCCCGCAGCAGCAGCAGTTGGCTGCCGGCCCCGCGCCAACGCTCCGCCAGCGCCCTCAGGCTCTCGCGGAGAAACCAGAGCCGGGCCGGCGCCAGGGTTGGGGAGGAGAGGAGGCCGGGATCCAGCACGAAGACGCCGGTGACGGCGGGGGTGGCGGCGGTTGCGGCCGCCAAGCCCAGGTTGTCGGCCAGCCGTAGGTCGCGTCGATGCCAGAACAGCCAGCGGGGAGGGGGCGCCACTAGAGGGCCCCCCGCCGCCGGGCCAGAAACCAGGCGCTGACCGTGCGGCCATCCACCGCCTCGTCCAGGGATGCCAAGGCACGCTCAAGCTCCTGGATGGTCCAGGGCCACGGCGATGAGTAGCCCTTTCCCCCCTCCCCATCCGTCCCCCCTTCCATTCCCTCCGCCGGCTCCGCCCACCCCACCTCCAAGGCCATCAGGCCCAGGACCATGCGCTCATCGGAGGAGCCGGGATTGGGCCGCAACGCGCCGAGGGATTGCCAGTCCGGGGCCCCGTGGCCGGTGAGGCGTCGCAGCAAGCGCGCGCCCCCCGCCGCTGGGGATTCCTCCCCCCACAGGGGTCCGCTGGGGAACTCCAGCACCCAGCGCCCCACCGCTGGCCGGTAGTGCCGCGCCACCAGGAGGCGTCCATCCGCCAGCCGGGGCACAACCATCACGCTGGGGGGATGGCGAAGCCAGCCAAAACTGGCTTCGACGCCCAGGGGCAACCGGAGCCGCTCCCGCACGAAGCGATAGTCGCCAGCGTCGAGCTCCGCCTCAATGGCCAGGCGCTGATGGGCGGCGGGCTGGGAAGGAGCCATGGCGTCAGGGGCTCAAAGCCGCAGGTGCTGGCGGGCGCGAAACCAGGCCGTCACGCTTTTGCCGTCCAGGGCTTCGTCCCCACTGGCGATGGCCGCATCCAGTTCGGCGGGCTCCATCAGCAGCACTTCCAGGTCCTCGTCATCATCGCCGGGAGGGGGTTGGTCGAGGGGCGTGAGGCCGCGGGCGAGGAACAGGTGGATGACCTCATCGGAGTACCCCGGGCACGGCAACATGGCCCCCAGCGTGTCCCACCGCTGGGCGGCGTAGCCGGTTTCCTCCTGCAATTCCCGCTCCATCGTGCTCAGGGGATCCTCGCCGGGATCCAGGGTGCCAGCGGGAAACTCCAACAGGCGACAGGCCACGGCAAAACGGTATTGGCGCAAGATCACCACCCGGCCATCGTCGAGCACCGGCACGGCCAAGGACGCACCGGGATGGCGGATCACCC
>JBKCVY010000412.1:0-3825 GCA_046317475.1 Cyanobacteriota bacterium
ATCGTTGACGTTGATGGCGGGGAAGGGCAGCTCACCACTCTTCTGGAGCTGGTAGAGACGGGCCACACCGGTGGTGGTTTCTTCCGTCACCCCTTGAATGTTGGCGCGGATGCGGGAATAGAAGGTGGCGTCAACCGCCAATTTGGCGCGAATGGATTTGAAGAGGGCAATTTCCTCTTCGCTGCCGGGGTTGTTGAGCACCGACTGATCCTTTTCCGCCTTGCTGCCAAGAATCACCAAACCGGTGGCGTCACCGCCATCGTCCAGGATCATGTTGGGGGTGCCGCCATCGCCCCACTCCAGGATGCGGTGGGTGAAGGCCCAGTACTCATCCAGGTTTTCACCCTTGTAGGCGAATACGGGGATGCCAGCGGCGGCGATGGCGGCAGCGGCGTGATCTTGGGTGGAGAAGATGTTGCAGCTGGCCCAGCGCACTTCAGCGCCCAGGGCCACGAGGGTTTCGATCAGAACGGCGGTCTGCACGGTCATGTGCAGGGAACCGGCGATGCGGGCGCCTTTGAGGGGTTGTTCAGCGCCGTACTTAGCCCGCAGGGCCATCAGGCCGGGCATTTCAGTTTCGGCGATGGCTAGCTCCTGGCGGCCAAATTCGGCCAGGCCGATGTCCGCAATCACATAGGAATTGGTGGCCTGCAAATGGGGCAAGGCCTGGGTGGGCGCCACGGGCGTCGCTACCATGAAAAGACTCCTTACGGGTGGGATGGCAATATCTGCGGAGACGCCGAGGCTTCGGGCTCGCTGAGAAGGGAATCTACAGGCATGGAGGGGGATGGCGTGATGGAGGTGTGCGAACTGGAGGATGCGGACGCCACCCGCGCCTTGGGCCGCCGGCTGGCGGAACGGCTGCTGTCGAAGGCCTTGCCCGACCCACCCCTGCTGCTGTTGCGGGGCGACCTGGGTGCGGGAAAAACCTGCCTGGTGCAGGGATTGGCGGAAGGGTTGGGCATTGGGGAGCCAATCACCAGCCCCACCTTCGCTTTGGCGCACCACTACCGGGGACAGTTGGACGGGGCCCTGCCAACGGCTTTGGTGCATCTGGATCTTTATCGCTTGGAGCACCCGGCCGCCGCCGCCGAACTCTTTGCCCAAGAAGAAGAGGAAGCACGCGCCCTGGGGGCTGTGCTGGCGGTGGAGTGGCCGGAGCGGTTGGGGACGTTGCCGGAGCCGTGCTGGGTGGTGGAGCTGGCGTTTGTGGGGGAGGGGCGCGAGGCGCGGCTGGTTGGAGCGGGCATCAGCGGCCACGCTTGACCGGCCCCTGGATTTGGCCTGGATTCTCAGGAGCGGCTGTCTTGATTGCGGCCGAGCAGCCGATCGCGGGCGCCGTTGACGAGCTGCATCGTGTCGTGCTCCCCACCCCGATCGGGATGATGCTCGGCGGCGCAGCGCTTCCAGGCCTGGTTCACCTGGGTGGCGGTCAGGCGGCCGGAGAGGGGCAGGTGCAGGCGCTGGCGAGCCACAATCGCTTCCAGGTCGGGATGTTTGCCCAGCGGACCCCAGTCGCCCTTGCTCAGCCCAGCGGTTCGTTTGCTGTTGCCAGGACGCTTCTTGGCTTTGGAGCCCCGCTTGCCGCCGCCAAAGCCCGTGCCGCCTGCGTCTTCATCCAGCGGGGGGCGGTTGGGAGGATTGGGATGGTGGGGGACGGTGAGGGCATGGTGCCGCTCAAGGGTGGGTTGGGGCATGGAAGGGTATGGGCTGAAGCGCGACTGTTGGGGGATGTTCCGCTGGAAATTAAGGATGGAATTGCGTCGCCATCCAATGGCGCTATCATAACGCAGCGGGAAATCATGTGGCTTATTGGCGCCAACATTATCGATAATTCGTTCTGCCCTGGACCAGGACTTTTGCGGGCACTCTCGCTGAGGAGGTGGGATGTCTTTGTCCTGGGAGCGTTCAGGGCGTGCCTTGGGCTGGGGCCTGTCGCTGGCGCCAGATGGTGAGCAGTTCCTGAAGGCAAATGGCGGCTTCGGCACGGTTGGCGGGGCACTTGGCTTGAAGGGAGACAAAAGCCAGATTGGCGATGGCCGTGGTATTCAGCTGGTCAGCTGGGATCGTGCCGCAGGACATCAGGGATGTGGTGCGGATGAAGGCGGCATCAGGGAAGGCATGGGTCACGATGTCGGCGTAGTTCTGCAGCTCGGCGGGGGAAAGGGTGAGAACGGGCAGGGCGTTGAGCTGTTCAAGCGAATAGGCCAGACCATCGCGATCAAAGGGACGACCTGCACGATTGCGGGGCGTGATGGTGCGTGCAAGGTCGATCACCTGGGGAAATTGCCAGGATTTCGGCACGGGCAGGCTCAGCTTGCCGATGACGGACTGCATCTCCAGAATGCGCCGGACGACGGCATCCAGTTCGGCATAACTTGCCCGGGTGCCGAAGCCTCGGGCGGCTGTTTTGAAGTCGGACAGCGCCTGCGCATGGTTTCCCTGTTGGGCGTAGACCATGCCGCGATTGTCGTAGGCCTCCGGCGAGGGGGCGAGCCGGATTGATTCTGAGCAGTCGGCGATGGCGGCGGGGAGATCACCGGACAAGCGGAGGGCGTCGCAGCGGCTGTAGAGATTGATGGGAAGAAACCTCGGCGGAAGCGCGAATTGCTGAGCTGCTTGCCAATCCTGAGCGGCCTCCCTGAATTGCCTCTTCAGATAATAGGCCATCGCACGCATGTTGTAGGGAGACCAATTGTCTGAATTGGCCGGATTGATGGCTATGGCGTTAGTTGCATCCACGATGACTTTCCCATAGTCCCCCATCCGTAAATAGATGAGACCCCTTGAGATGTAAGCCCAAAAGTTATTGGGATCGGCTTGCAAGGCCTGCTCCAGATCTCGCAAAGCTCCGGCCTGATCGCCCCGCTCCGCTTTCGCGTTGGCCTGATCCACGAGGGCTTGGCTGGGACTCTTGGCGAGCGGCTGGCGGTCGGGTGGCCGCAGCCAATCGTTGGCTGGTCTTTCGGTGGGCGCGAAGGGCCGCGCGGGGGACGGGGCAAACAGGACGGCAAGCCCCAGGAAGGCCGCCAGCCAGGCATGGGATGTGATGGCACTGCCCGCCAAGGGGGCAGTCAGGAACCGTGTTTGATCGATACGGATTGGCTTGATGCGGATGAGGTGAACAGTCAAAAAACGGCGGTTTGGATATTCCTTCTTCATGTCATTATCCGTGGAAGAATATACGTCAGATCTCTGGGGCCCTTTCCCGCCTGCTCGGGGTCGTTGTTCTTCCTGTGGATGCTGGTGGGGAAGCTCACCAAACTTTTGCAGATGGTAGGGAGACGGGCTGCGGATGGGCGTTAATGGAATCTCCCGCCCCCGTCCTCTCTGGTCAATCGTGAAACCCCAGGATAAGGTAATCAGGCGCTCGTTTCCCTGTGCGGTGATTCCAACGCAGGAGGTTTGCGCTTGCCAGGTGGTGAGGCGATCGGCCAGGTTGTCCCTAGCAGGGTAATCGTGAAAGGTGTGTGCGGCGGCATTCCAGAATTGAGCGCGTTGACGATCAGGACCCGTATCCAGGTAGCCATCGACAAATGCGACCGGAGGATGGATGGGATACTCGTCTGCAGAGCTGACCGGCTCCGAGCCACCGCGGGAATTTGTGCGGACGGTCTGAAACCAGTTGATGGATCCTGGGAGCGCGAAGCGACTGCCCTCGGGGGGGACAAAGGTCAGTTCCAGGGATGCGGTTTGCGTGCCGCGATCTGGACGACCAGGCCAGGGTGAATTTTCGACGCGGAACTGATTGACCACAATTCCGCCATCCGCTAAACCGTAGTTGGACCAAGCCGCTACGCGGCAGATTAAAAAGAAGTAGGCATA
>JBKCVY010000413.1:0-4371 GCA_046317475.1 Cyanobacteriota bacterium
GGGCCTGGGTCACCCGGTCGCGAATCTCCCGCTCACTGAGGCGACTGCGACGGTAGAGCAGGAAACCCACGTTCTCCCGCACCGTCAGCGAGGCCAACAGGGCCGGGTTTTGAAACACCAGACGCACATCGGGGGGGTGCCGTTGATCCAGGCGCAAGTAGCGCTGGGTCTCCCCATGCACCTTCACCACCCCGGCGGTGGGCAGCAACAACCCCGCCATCAACCGCAGGATCGTTGACTTGCCCGAGCCGGAGGGGCCCACCACCACCAAGCGCTCCCCGGGGGCCACCCGCAGGGCCACCTGGTTGAGGATCAACCGCTCCCCCCAGCCCATCGACACATGTTCAAACTCCACCACCGGTGGCGAGGGCGGCGACGGCCGAGCGGAAGCCCCTGGAGCCTCTGGAGCCCCTCCGGAGCGGGGCGCGCGGGGATCGCGGCGCGGGGCGGCGGCAAGCTCCAGGGGACCAGGGCAGGGATCCCCATCCTCTCGCTCCCTGCCGCTCCCTACAGTTCAGTCAGTCATTTCAGCGTCCGCGCCCCGATCCCTTGCCCGACCGAGGCCCAACCGCGCGCCAGCCCCGCTCCCGCCAGCCCTCCCGTTCCTCCCCCCGTCCCGAGTGGATCGGTCGCGGAGATCGGCGCCAGCAGGATCTGGTGAGTTCGTCCCGTCGGGCGGTTCGCTGGCTCCAGCCTGGTCTGGTGGTAAAGCGCTGGATGCTCACCTCCGGCCTTGGCCTGCTGATCGCCCTTCTCGGCGCCGCCGTCTGGGCGGATCTGCAACCCATCTACTGGAGTTTGGAATCGATCCGCTGGGTGCTCTCCCGGGTCACCCAGGTGCTGCCGCGGGGCATCACGGGCCCCTTGGTGCTGCTCTTCGGGGGTTTGCTGATTTGGCTGGGCCTCAACCGCAGTTTTGGCTCCATCCAACAGGCCCTCGCCCCCGAGAAAGACACCCATCTGGTGGATGCCCTGCTGGCCCAACGGCGCCTCAACCGTGGGCCGAACATCGTGGCCATCGGGGGCGGCACGGGCCTGGCCACCCTCCTCAGTGGTCTAAAGCGCTACAGCAGCAATCTCACGGCGGTGGTCACCGTGGCGGACGATGGCGGTAGCAGCGGGGTGCTGCGCCGTGAATTGGGCGTGCAACCACCGGGGGATATTCGCAACTGCCTTGTGGCCCTGGCCAGGGAGGAGCCGCTGCTCACGCGGCTGTTCCAATACCGTTTCAAAGCGGGCAGCGGCTTGGAGGGCCACAGCTTCGGCAACCTGTTCCTCTCCGCCCTCACCGCCATCACCGGCAGCCTGGAGGCGGCGATTTCCGCCAGCAGCCGCGTCTTGGCCGTTCAGGGTCAGGTGGTGCCGGCCACCAACGCGGATGTGCGGCTCTGGGCGGAACTGGACAACGGGGAGCGGATTGAGGGCGAATCCCGCATCGGCAAGGCCACCAGCCCGATCGTGCGCCTCGGCTGCACGCCGGAACGGCCACCGGCCCTGCCCCGCGCTTTGGAAGCCATCGCCCATGCTGACCTGATCGTGCTGGGGCCCGGAAGCCTTTACACCTCCCTGCTTCCCAATTTGCTGGTGCCCGAGTTGGTGGACGCCATCCGCCGCAGCAAAGCGCTCCGTCTCTACATCTGCAATTTGATGACCCAGCCTGGTGAGACAGATGGCATGGATGTGAGTGATCACCTGCGCGCCATCGAAGCCCAGTTGGCCACCCTGGGGGTGAACGAACGGCTGTTCAGCGCCGTCTTAGCCCAGGAGGACCTCACCCCATCGCCTTTGGTGGAACACTACCGACGACGGGGCGCGGAGCCGGTGGTGTGTGACGTGGCGGAACTGGAGGAGCAGGGCTACGAAGTGGCGCAAGCGGCTCTGCAGGGAACCCGCCCCAGCCCGACTCTTCGCCATGATCCCCGCAGCGTGGCGACAGCGGTAATGCGCTTTTATCGCAAGCATCGGTGGGATGGCTAGGTCATGGATTTTTGAAGATTCAAAGAGGAAGAATTATCCGGGATCCAAGAACATCTCCAGAAGGCACTGAAAAAAGTGAAGTTTCGGAAATCGCGAAATCAATCTCTCCAAATTTCTCAATGATCCATCAGGGGCAGAAATCAGGATCGGAAATGTGAACCTCAATAAGCATCCTGCATTTCATAAAAATCGGGCTGAATATAATCTTTGCGCAGTGGCCAGCCTTTCCAATCCTCTGGCATCAACAGGCGTTTGGGATGGGGATGGCCGTCATAGTGAATGCCAAACATGTCATAGGTTTCACGCTCTTGCCAGTCGGCACCGCGCCACAGGCCATAGAGACTGGGAATGGTGACGGAACCATCCCTCGGCAAAAACACTTTCAACCGCACTTCCTCCGGACGACTCTCCTTTGGCAAAGTCTGGTTGGTGCCAGCGGCAGCCGTGGGCTCGGCCACCAGGTTGGCCAGGGCGGCCAGTTTCACCAGGTGATAAAAGCTCACCAACCGTCCACCGGGACCCTCGTCGTAGCCGCCCTGGCACTGCAGGTAATCAAAGCCGTAGGCCTTCAGAGCGGTGGCGATCAGTGGCAGGCCTTCCGGGTCCACACTCAGCACCTCCACCCCAAGGTGATCGGCGGGCAAGACGCCGTGGTCGAAGCCCTGCTGGCTGAGCCAGAGGCTCACGGGGCCGGGGCTGGGGGCGGTGACGGGGGCGTCGGCCATGGATCAAGGGGGAAGCGGGGTGGGAAACATTTGGGCTGGCGTGCACGGCGCTGAACCGGCTGGCCTGTGGGGATGGTGCCTGGGGTCAGCCCCTCGCGTCGGTGGCTTCAGGAGCCGGTTCCAAGACTGCCTCGGTGGGCTTGGAAGCCCCGAGCGGCAGGGTGGAGGCGGCGGCCAGGGCCGCGATCTGGGTTGGAGCGGCGAGATAGGCCCCCGTGATTTGGGGCTCCACCTCCCGCAGTTGGTGGGGAATCGTGCAGTAGCGGTGGGTAGCCTTGAGACGATGGCGCTCCGCCACCGATTCATTGCCCACTTTTTTGCGCAGTTTGATCACCGCGTCAAAGATGGCCTCGGGGCGGGGAGGGCAGCCTGGCAGGTAGAGATCCACCGGAATCAGCTTGTCCACCCCGCGCACCGCCGTGGTGGAGTCCGCCGAGAACATGCCTCCCGTGATCGTGCAGGCCCCCATGGCGATCACGTACTTGGGATCGGGCATCTGCTCATAGAGCCGCACCAGGGCGGGAGCCATTTTCATGGTCACCGTGCCGGCCACGATCAACAAATCCGCCTGCCGCGGGCTGGAGCGGGGCACCAGTCCGAAACGGTCGAAATCGAAGCGGGAGCCGATCAGGGCGGCGAATTCAATGAAGCAGCAGGCCGTTCCATAGAGGAGGGGCCAGAGGCTGCTCAACCGGGCCCAGTTGTGGAGGTCGTCGAGACTGGTGAGGATGATGTTTTCCGAGAGATCCGTGGTGATCTGCGGCGGGCCGACGGGGGCGCAGGTGGCGGCGCGCTGATCGCGCAGGGCGGTCACGGACAGAGCCTCAGCGAGACCGGCGGTGACAGAGGACGGAGGGGTGGGGGTCATGGAAAATCAGCTCCATTCAAGGGCGCCTTTGCGCCAGGCGTAGGCCAGTGCCACCAACAGGATGGCAATGAACACCAGGGCTTCGATGAAGGCGAGAAGGCCCAGGCGGTGAAAGGCCACGGCCCAGGGATAGAGGAAGACGGTCTCCACGTCAAAGACGACAAAGACCAGGGCGAACATGTAATAGCGGATATTGAATTGGATCCAGGCGCCACCGATGGGCTCCATTCCCGATTCATACGTGAGCTCCCTTTCCCCCCGCTGACTTTTTGGCGCCAGCAACAGGTTGGTGACCAAGGCCAGCACCGGCACCGCCGCCGCGATGAGCAGGAAGCCGAGGAAGGCGTCGTAGCCGGAGAGCACGAACATGGTTCAGCCCCAAGGTTGGGGCGCAGTCTGGCATCTGCTCCCCAACCTTGGGGCTGCTTACAGTCCAAGCATTCCAACGGCCCCGCCATGAGCCTCCCATCCAGCTCCGAGGGTCCCGCATCGGTGCCCCCCGCCGCGCCGGTGTCCGGGGACGGTCTTCCTCCCCCCCCAACGGAGGCGTCCGAGGTCGCCCATCCCGCCGAGGGGATCCCCCAACCCCAGGGCGAAGCCGCCGGGGCGGACGGAACGGAGGCGGAGGAATTGGTGGAGGACACCACCAACCACCGCTTCGAATGTCGCAGCTGTGGCTATGTCTATGACCCGGCGGAAGGGGTGCGCACACTGGGCATCGCGGCCGGGCCTCCCTTGGAGGTGCTGGATCCGTGCCGCGTTCGCTGTCCGGTTTGCGGCAGCTGGGTTGGCGCCTTTCGC
>JBKCVY010000414.1:0-5973 GCA_046317475.1 Cyanobacteriota bacterium
GTACTGCCGCCGCAGCACCTCCTGCACGCCCCCGTCACCCCAGTCCTGGTCTTGCTGGAAATAGGTGATGAACCCCATCCCCGCTACGCGGGTGAGCCAGGCCGCGCTCACGGCCTGGATGGCCCGGCTCACCACCAGGACAGGCAACTGGAGGGAGAGGGCGCTGGTCAGCACCCCCACCCCACCCTTGATCAAGCCCAGGCCCGCCAGGGTGCGACCCACCGAAAGGGCCAGATCCTGGGCGGTGGCCCGGCTCAGCCGCACGCCATACACCTTGCCGATTTCCATCACCATCTGGGCATTGACGGCCGCCGCGCCCAACAGGTCCATGCCGGGAAGGGGCCCTGCGCCATTTCCTGGAGCTGGCGGTGCGACGGGTGGTGGACCCCCTCGAGCGACGGGGGCTCCAACTTCCACCCCAGCCGGAACCTCGCCGCCAAAGGCCTCCCGCGGAGGGGGACGCAGGGGACCGGAGCGGTCGAGAAGCATGACCATCAGCAGGTAAAGCACGCCGATCAGGATCGAGAGGATTCCCGTGATCAAGGCCACCCAGCGGGGGCGCGCGGAAGGGGATGGCGGCATGGGCGTCAAGGGTGGGTGAGGGAATGGCGCACCACCTCAGCGATCTGCTCGAGGTGGGTGGGGCGGGTGTGGGGGTTGCCGAGCACGGCCTTGAGGTGGTGATGGTCCTGATAGAGGGGACGGGAGAGCATCAGGCGGTGTTCCAACAGCCTCTGGCGCGTGGCCTGGCTCCAGCGGGCGCAGGCCTGCGAGTCCATGTCCCTTGGCCGAAACGCGAGCAGGTGGAGGGGGCCGTGCAGGAGCGACAGGCGGCCATCGTCACCCAACAGGGAGACAAGCTGGCGCTGGCGGGCCAACGCCGCCTCCAACAACGCCTCCAATCCCTGCCAGCCAAGCTGCCGCAACCCCAGCCAGAGCTTGAGGATTTCCGCGGGTCGCGACCCCTGCAGTCCCTCCTCCCCGCCATGGCCCCCACCCCAGCTGGGTTCCATGTAGGGCAAACCGGTGGCAAAAGCCTCCTGGAGGCTGGAAGGATCGGCCACCAGGAGCAGGGAGGAGGTTTTCGTGATGCCAATCACCTTCTGGGGGTTGAAGGTGAGGGAGTCGGCGGCGCCAAGGCCGGCCAGCAGGGACCGGTGCCGGGGCGCCAGGGCGAAGGCACCGCCGATCGCCCCATCCACGTGCAGCCAGAGGCCATGGTCGCGGCAGAGGCGCCCCACGTCTAGTAAGGGATCCACGGCCCCCCGCACGGTGGTGCCCGCAGTGGCCACCACGGCGATGATGGGGATGCCGCCCCGCTGCAGGGTCCGGATGTGGCGCTCCAGGTGGTCGGTACTGAGGCGGCCCTCCCCGTCCACGGGCAGCCGATGCAGGGCCTCCGGTGGCAAGCCCATGACGCGGATGGCCTTTTCCAGGGAGACGTGGGCGTCGGCGCTGGTCAGCACCACCGCGTCCCGTCCCGCCGTGGGACAACGGCGCTGGCGGGCTGTCACCAGGGCCATCAGATTGCTCAAGCTGCCCCCGCTCGCGGGCACCCCCCCCGCGCCGGGGGGCAGGCCCAGCCGCTGGGCCATCAGGGCGCAGAGGCTCCGTTCCAGGCGCCGCAGGCTGGGCGAGAGCTCATCGGCGAGCAGGTTGTTGTTGAGTCCGGCGGCGATCATGTCCGCCACCACCGAGGCGGTGAGGGGAGGCGGATCGAGGTGGGCGAGGGCGCCGGGGTGGCTGGGTTGGTAGGCGCCCTCCATCACCAGTTGCAGATCGGCCAGCAGGCGCTCCGGAGGCAACCCCTCCTCCTCCGGCTCCACCGCCGGGAGGACACTCAAGCCCGGCAAGGGGGGCTGGGACGCGGCTCGGCCGAGCCAGCCGCACAGCAGGCTGGCCGCCTGATGCAACACCGCCTCCAGGGTGGGATCCAGGGCCAAGGGATCGGCAAAGGGCGCCAGGGACGCTGGGGTGGGCAAGGGCGCCACGGGCTCCAAGGGGCTGGTCAGCGGTGGGCGGGAGAGGAGAACCCATTCTGCAGCTGTCCGGGCCAGCCCCTCCAGCGCGCTACAAGGGAACCATGGAACGGGAGGCGCTGCACAGGCTGTGGATGGAACGGCTGCTGCGCCGGGCGGAGCGGGTTGGCGACCTGGGGGAGGTGCCGGTGGCGGCGGTGGTGCTGGATCCGAGGGGCCGGGCGGTGGGGTGGGGCAGCAATTGTCGGCACCGGGACCAGGACCCCCTCGGCCACGCCGAGCTGGTGGCGTTGCGCCAGGCGGCCACCGCCATGGGCACCTGGCGCTTCGAAGGCTGCACCTTGCTAGTGACGTTGGAACCGTGCCCCATGTGCGCTGGAGCGCTGATCCAAGCGCGCGTGGCCACGGTGGTGTTCGGGGCCGTGGATCCCAAACGGGGGGCCCTGGGCGGCATCTTGAACCTGGGGAGCCACCCCAGTGCCCACCATTCCCTTCAGGTGATCTCCGGGGTGAAGGGAAGGGAGGCGGAGGGGCAGCTCAAGGCGTGGTTCAAGCGGCGGCGACAGTCGCGGGCACGGCGCCGCGGAAACGGGGCAACTCCGTTTCCAGGAGATTGAGCAACAGGTCCACGTTGGCATCGGTGCTGTTGTAGCCCATGAGGCCAATGCGCCACACCTTGCCGGCCAGGGCGCCCAGGCCCCCTCCCACCTCGATGCCGTGGGCATCAAGGAGGTGACGGGTGAAGGCCTTGCCATCGACGCCTTCGGGAATGCGAACGGTGGTGAGGGTGGCCAGGCGCAGGGGTTCGGGCACATGCAGCTGAAGGCCTAACCGATCCAGGCCTTGCCAAAGCCGTTCAGCGCTGGCCCTGTGTCGGGCCCAGGCCTGCTCCAGGCTCTCTTCCGCAAGCAGCCGCAGGGCCTCGCGCATGCCGAAATTCATGTTCACTGGGGCGGTGTGGTGATACACCCGATCGGTGCCCCAGTACTGGTTAAGCAGGGAGACATCCAAATACCAATTGGGCACCTTCCCCTTGCGACGTGCGAGTTTGGCCTCCGCCCGGGGGCCCATGCTGAAGGGTCCCAGGCCCGGGGGGCAGCTCAAGCCTTTTTGGCTGCAGCTGTAGGCCAGGTCCACCTGCCACGCGTCCAGATAGAGCGGCACGCCGCCGAGGGAGGTGACGGTGTCGAGCAGGAGCAGGCAATCGTGGCGGCGGCAGAGGTCCCCGATTCCCTCCATGGGCTGGCAGACGCCCGTGGAGGTTTCGGCATGCACCATGGCCAGCACGGCTGGCTTGTGGAGACGGACGGCCGCCTCGAGCTCCTCCAGGGTGAAGGCCTCCCCCCAGGGCCGCTCGATGGTGATCACCTCCGCCCCGTACCGTCCGGCCATGTCGGCCTGACGCAGGCCGAAGTACCCCATCACGGCCACCAAGACCTTGTCGCCGGGCTCCACCACATTGGCGATGGTGGCTTCCATGGCCGCGCTGCCCGTGCCGCTCATCGGCAAGGTGAGGCGGTTGTCGGTTTGCCAGGCATAGCGCAGCAGCTCTTGCACCTCACCCATGAGTTGGATGTAGAGCGGATCCAGATGGCCGATCGGGGTGCGGGCCAGGGCCGCGAGCACGACGGGGTGGGCGTTGGACGGACCTGGCCCGAGCAGCAGGCGGCTTGGCGTGGCAATCGGCTCCAGCTGAATCCTGTGGGCGGGGTTGACGGGCGGCAGGACGGGACGGGGAGCCAAGGTCTTGGAAAAGAGCGGTTGGGGGAGCGTAGGCAATGGGCAGGCGTCAGCGGGCGCGCACGTTGCTGGCGGCTAACCCCCGGCAGAGGTGGTCGAAGGGCACGCGCACAACGGCCTGGATGGCGTCCTGATTGCCCAGGTCCGCGTCCAGGAGCAGCTCGCACACCACATCGGCCAGGAGGGCGATGGCCCGCACCGTGGGACCGGTGGGGACGCCCAAGCTCTTGTAAGTGTCGTCCAGGCCGTTCAGGACGCGCTCATCCAGCAGGGTGAGGTCGCCAGCGATGAGGGCATAGCTGGCATAGCGGAGGAAATAATCCATGTCGCGCAGGCACGCGGCCAGGCGGCGCGTGGTGTAGGCGTTTCCACCGGGCAGGATCAATTCCGGATCCTCCAGCCAGAGGCGCTGGGACGCCTCCCGAACAATGCCGGCGGCCTCGCGATTGATGAGCTCAACCGCGGCCAGGCGCAGGGCCGACTCGCTGAAATAGGCATTCAGGCGATCAACGGCGTCACGGTCGAGGTAGCGCCCGAGCTGGTCGTAGCGGCCGATCAGCTGGCCGATGGCATCGCGCATGGGAAATCGACGCACTGGTGCGGAACGTAGCACTCACTTTCCAGCCAAAGGCCTGGCTGGAGGCGCACTTTTGTCAAGTTGACAGAAACGGTTACGGAGGCCGTGGCGACCGCGGCGACGACGGATGGCCCCGGGCCAGGGGGAAACGGTTAGATGCGATACAAAGACGAGGCAGAACGCTCCGTACGGTCGCACCGTTTGCCTCCAGGGCACCCTCCATTCCGCCCCCTACCCATGGCTCAGACCGCACAGGATGTTCTTCGTCGCATCAAGGACGAGGGGATCGAACTGATCGATCTCAAGTTCGTTGATTTGCACGGCAAGTGGCAACATCTCACCGTCTGTCAAGACTTGATCGACGAGAGCGCCTTCACCGAAGGGGTGGCGTTTGATGGTTCTTCCATCCGCGGCTGGAAGGCCATTAATGAATCTGACATGGCGATGGTGCCCGATCCAAAAACCGCCTGGATCGATCCCTTCTACAGCCACAAAACCCTCAGCCTGATCTGTTCGATTCAAGAACCCCGCAGCGGTGAGCCCTATGGCCGCTGCCCGCGGGCACTGGCCCAGAAGGCGCTCAATTATTTGTCCTCCACCGGCCTGGCGGACACGGCCTACTTCGGACCTGAACCGGAGTTTTTCATTTTCGATGACGTCCGATACAAGAGCAGCAATGGCGGTAGTTTCTACCAAGTGGATTCCATCGAGGCCGCCTGGAACACAGACCGCGTTGAGGAGGGTGGAAACCTGGGCTATAAAGTGCTGCTGAAGGAAGGCTATTTTCCTGTTGCACCTAATGACACCCTGCAGGACATCCGTTCCGAGATGCTCTTGCTGATGGGGTCCCTCGGGGTGCCGATTGAGAAACAACACCACGAGGTGGCGACGGCCCAGCACGAGCTCGGCATCAAATTTGCAGAGCTGATCAGCGCTGCTGACAACGTGATGATCTATAAATACGTGGTGCGTAACATCGCTAAGAAATATGGAAAAACTGCTACGTTCATGCCCAAGCCTGTATTTGCCGACAACGGCAGCGGTATGCATGTGCACCAGAGCCTTTGGAAGGGCGGCCAGCCCCTTTTCTTCGGCGAAGGCACCTACGCCAACCTGTCCCAAACGGCCCGCTGGTACATCGGTGGCCTGCTCAAGCACGCCCCCAGCTTCCTGGCCTTCACCAACCCCACGACCAATAGTTACAAACGGCTGGTGCCGGGCTTTGAGGCGCCGGTGAATTTGGTCTATTCCCAGGGCAATCGTTCCGCTGCCGTTCGCATCCCCCTCACGGGTCCCAATCCCAAGGCCAAGCGCCTGGAGTTTCGCTCCGGCGATGCCCTGGCCAATCCCTACATCGCCTTTGCCGCCATGTTGATGGCCGGTCTCGATGGGATCAAAAACCAGATTGATCCCGGGGATGGTACCGATGTCGACCTCTTCGAACTCTCCGCAGAAGAATTGTCGCGGATTTCCACCGTGCCGGCCTCCCTCAACGGGGCATTGGAAGCGCTGGACGCCGACAAGGATTACCTGCTGGCCGGAGGTGTTTTCTCTGAGGACTTCATCAACAACTGGATTGCGTTGAAGTACGAAGAGGTGCAACAGCTGCGCCAGCGGCCCCACCCCCACGAATTCACCATGTACTACGACGCCTGAGTCCCACGCCATCAGATGGCG
>JBKCVY010000415.1:0-1070 GCA_046317475.1 Cyanobacteriota bacterium
GGGCGGGGGCACCCGTTGGCGAGGCGACCGTCGCCGCCTGTCGCTGACGCGATGGGGAGGCGGGCCTCTTGGCGGACTCCTGGAAAGGGCTGGGGGTCGTCATTGGTTGGAAGGGGATGGGGCTTGGCCCGAGGGAAACTCAGCGGCACCACCTGCAATGGGACTGGATGGGCCAGCTGTACAGAGCTGGATCATCAAGCGCGTGGGAAAAAGCGTCGCATATTTAGACACATTCTAGTGCTATCGAGAATGACAATCAGGATGTTGGGGAGTCCCGCGACGGGTTCCCATCCGCCAGCGTCCCCATGAGGTGGTCCAACCGCGATTCGAGACGGCGTGCCTGGTCCCTGATGTCCCGAAGTTCGGTGGCCAGCTCCTGCAGGGCCCCGGTCGCCAGAGCTTCAAAACCACGGTTGCAGACAACGGGTTCCCCGCTGCGGTCGGTGCCGATCCATCCCGATAGAACAGGACGGACCTCCTCGGGTAGGAAACCAATTTCCGCGGGCGCCACCCAGCCACCGGTGGACGCGGACCCGTTCTTGATCAGCACACCCCGCAGATGTTGGACTGTGGCCATGGATGGGGACAGGGGTTCAATCGCCGTGATCAGCTCGAACGACTGACGGGGATAGGGATGGGTTCCAACGTCTCGGCCCGCCGCACGGTCACCGCAAGGCGCGTGGGAGACAGGGCCAGTCGGGCCCTCGGATCCAGGATTGGGCGGCCGTCCACCCCGCTGGACACCAGGATGCCTTCAATGGTGAAACTGCCGTAGCGCGTCCCAAACGCCGTCGCAGTCGCGGTAAGCGCATGGGAGCCATCGGGCAGATCGAGAAACGCAAAAAAGCCGTCTGGCCGACTGCGGCTCTGCCGTCCCAAGGAGCGGAGGGTGATCACGGCATCCCTGATGCCCCCCTGGGACAGCGCATCGACGACATGGCCGGCGATGGCGGCACGATGACGGATGGTGGTCATCGCAGCACCTCCTTGTCCTCCAACAATGGCGTTCGAAGGATCAAAAGAATCCCACCCAGCTGGGTAGCTCTGGCTGCTCACCGCCAGCCCCAGCG
>JBKCVY010000416.1:0-8226 GCA_046317475.1 Cyanobacteriota bacterium
GCCTCCGCCACCGCCGCCATGCCGCCTCGCTCCGGATCGAGGGCCACCCAGCGGTTGGGACAATCCACCACGGCCGCCACGGCCCGCTGGGTGGACTCCAGGGAGCCGGGGCCCTGTTGGGGCCGCAGGCGCACCACCGCCGCGTCCGCTCCGCCGGGGGGCACCACGGTGTTGGCCTGCACCTGGTGGTCGTATTGGCGCCAAACCCAGCGTTTGCTGGCGATGGTGGGATCATCCAGCAGGCGCAGCAGGGCATCGCTCCAGGGCAGGCGGCCATCCCCCAGGGCAATGCCCCCGAGGGTGGCCTCCGGAAGCGCGCTCTCCCGCCAGCGCCAATGGTCTTGGATGGGCGGCGGCGGCTCGGCCAGCAGGTCATGGGGGGTGACGGGGGTGTCCTCCGCGAGGGCGCTGGCGGGCACCTCGGCCGCCACCTGGCCCCGGTGGAGCACCCGCACCACGTTCTCCTCCAGCACCCGGCCAACAACCGCCGCCCGCAGGCCCCAGCGCCTGAACCGCTCCATCAACTCCTCTTCCCGGCCGGGTCTCACCACGAAGAGCATGCGCTCCTGGGATTCGGAGAGCAGGTAGTCGTAGGGGGTCATGGCGCTCTCCCGCGCGGGCACCCGATCAAGGTCCAGCTCGATGCCCAGGCCCCCTTTGGCCGCCATTTCCGAGCAGCTGCAGGTGAGGCCCGCCGCCCCCATGTCCTGGGCGGCCACCACCGCGCCGCTTTGGAAGGCCTCCAAACAGGCCTCGATCAGCCCTTTCTCCAGGAAAGGGTCGCCGACCTGCACCGCCGGCCGGTCGTCGATGGAGGCCTCGCTGAGTTCAGCGCTGGCGAAGCTGGCTCCCCCCATGCCGTCCCGTCCCGTGGTGCTGCCCACGTAGACCACCGGAAAATCCACCCCTTCGGCTCCGGCCTTGACGATGTCGGCGGTCTCCATCAGGCCAAGGGCCATCGCATTGACGAGGGGATTACCGGAATAGCTGGGATCGAAGGCCACCTCGCCCCCCACCGTGGGCACCCCCACGCAATTGCCGTAGTGGGCGATCCCGGCCACCACCCCTTCCAGCAGACCCACGTTGCGGTCGTCCTCCAGGGGACCAAAGCGCAGGGCATTGAGGAGGGCGATGGGCCTGGCCCCCATCGTGAAAATGTCCCGCAGGATGCCCCCCACGCCGGTGGCGGCGCCCTGGAAGGGCTCCACGGCGGAAGGGTGGTTGTGGCTCTCAATCTTGAAGGCCAGCCGCTGGCCATCGCCCAGATCCACCACCCCGGCGTTCTCGCCGGGACCCACCAGGATGCGGGGGCCCGTGGTGGGGAACTGGCGCAACAGCGGTCGGGAGTTCCGATAACAGCAGTGTTCGGACCACATCACGCCGAACATGCCCAATTCCGCCCGGTTGGGGGCCCGTCCCAGCCGTCGGCAGATCTCCTGATAATCGCCCAGGCTGAGGTTTTCCTTGCGCAGGGCCTGCAGCACCTCCGCGTCAACGGCGTCAGCAACCGAATCGGCGGGTGGCACGCCCACGATGTTCCGCGTCACTGCCCAGCAGTCTCCCACCTGGCGGCGGCCCAGGGCTCAGACCCAGGGGTCGTCCACCGCTGACGGATCCGTGCGGCGGCGGGCTGGCCGTGGGGGGTCCTGGCGGTCAGGGGAGGCCGTCTGGGTGGGATCCGGTGCGTCGTCTGGCCAGTCGTCCAGGGGATCGACGGCCCCATCAAAGGGGCGGGGCCGGTCCCGGGCTGGGGCATCCCAGGGCGGTTCCTCCAGCCAGCCCTCCAAACGATCCTCCAGGAGGCCGCCCGCGTCTTGAAAGCGATCCCGCAGCCGGGTGGTTTCCCGCCCAACCTGTTCCCGCCATTGGCGAGAGCGGCGCAGCCAGTCCTGCCGCAGGCTGGAGCGCGCCAAGGGCAGATCGTCCAGGGCGTTCAAGGCCGTGAACACCCGCCCGGGCCGCTGGTCCACGATGCGCTCCGGACTGAGGCGCCAACGGCTGGTGCCCGGCAGGCGGGGGTCGCTGCGGGCCACGAGGTAGTGGACGATGCGTCCCGAACCCAACTCCACGGCCGCGTCGGCCATCTGGCCCAGGGGCTGTCCCCCCGCCCCCAGCACTTGGGCCCCCAGAAGGGTGGGCAGGCGTTGCACGGTGGAGGCGTCACTGGGGGCGGGCTTGCCCCGCACAAAGACCTCCTGGTCGCTCAGGCCCCGCAATTGGTCCAGCCGCCACACCAAACGGCGCTGCTGGAGCGCGGACGGACGGCTGACCCAACCCAGGAGCCGGTGGACCGGTGGATGCATCCAACCGATCTGTCCCGCCCCGTGGTCGAGCCCCTGATCGCAGCGCACCCTTCGGCGCAGCAGATCGCTCAACAGCAGCTGCTCTGGAAGGGCCAAGGCCTCAGGCGCGAATCTGCACGGGCATCACCAAGTAGGTGTAGTCGGCATCCTCTCCCAGGGGGGAGAGCACGGCGGGGGTGGTGGGGGCGTTGCAGCGCATCCGCACCCGGTCGGTGCTGATGACCTTGAGGCCATCGAGGAGGTAGCGCACGTTGAAGGCGATGTCGATCGGCTCTCCCTCCATCTCCGCCGGCAGCTGCTCGGACCCACTGCCCACGTCCTGGGCATCCACGCTGATCGTGACAACTTCGCGGGCGGGATCCAGGCTGATCTTCACCACATTGTTGTGTTGGTCGGCCAAGACGGCCACCCGTTCCAGGGAGGCGACGAAGGCACGACGATCCAGGCTGAGGGCCCGGCTGAAGGTGGGTGGGATCAACTGGCGGTAGTTGGGGTAGGTGCCTTCCAAGCTCCTGCTGGTCAGCACCTGGTCCGCCCAGAGGAACACCACCTGCCCCCGCTCACAGAACAGGCTGAGGGGATCGCTGGAGGGGCGTCCCGTCAGCAGCCGCTCCAGCTCCCGCAAGGAACGGGCCGGCACGGTGACGGAAAAGGCCTCCTCCGCCAAGGAAGGGGAGGTCTCCGCCTGGAGATGGGGGAGGCGCAGCACGGCCAGGCGATGGCCATCGGTGGCGGCGCATTCCAGACCTTCGGCATCCAGATGCAAGTGCACGCCGGTGAGCAATTGTTTGGCCTCATCCGCGCTGCTGGCGAACAGCGTGGCCCGCAGCCCTTTCACCAGAGCGTTGGGATCCAGCTGGATGGGGGTGCCGGTTTGCACCAGGGGCAGATCGGGGAAATCATCCGCGCTCATGCCGCGCATCTGGTAACTGCCGGAACGGCTGGTGAGCTCCATCTGCTCCTGGCCCTCCTCGCAATGGAGGGTGATGGGGCTGTCCGCGGAGAGACGGGTGACAATTTCACCAAACAGCCGCGCCGGCAAGGTGATGGCGCCGCTGGTGTCCACCGTGGCCGGCAGGGTGGTTTGGATGCCGAGATGGAGATCGAAGCCGGTGAGGCTGAGCCGATTTGTGGCGGCGTCAGCGGTGAGCAACACGTTGGCCAGAACGGGGTGGGTGGGTCGCGCGGCCACGGCCCGACTCACCAGCTGAAGGCTGGCGCTGAGTTCGGCCTGGGAACAAACCAGCTTCATGGGGGACTGGAGGGGGCACGGATCAGCCGCCATACGGTTTCACACCGTGGGGCCATGCGCAACCTGGCACGGGCGGGGAGCCCTTCCGGGTGCGCGGAAACGGCCCGACAACGGTCAAAGAAGTTTTTTCTTTTTAATCCAATTAATCCGTCGTAGTAGGGGGTGGGGAAACGGTGGAAAACGTCCCATTTCCCTTGTGGCGACTCATGATGGCCCCTATTGACCCTGGGGAGCGCGGTGGGCGAATTGGGCAAAACCAGCTGTTTTCCACCGTTTCCCCGGGCGGGGGAAAACGGGGTGGCCCCGCATGGCCCCATTCCTCCCCTGGTTTTCCGGCTCTTCCGGTGGGTTTCCCGGCCATTTTCCTCAGACAGTTGCTGAGGTGGCCCCACTCAATGGGCACAAAAAAAGGGCTGGAAGACCGCTCGCCCTCCAGCCCTCTGCGCGGAGCGCCCCGTCAGGCGGCCTAAAACCCCATCACGCTGGCGACCACCCCCGTGTCGGGCTCCAAGCCGGTGTGGAAGCTGGAGTCGTTGTGTTCAATGGCGGTGGTGGGATCTTTCAAGCCGTTGCCCGTCAGGACGCACACCACCGTGCTGTTGGCGGGAACTTCCTCCTTTCGCTTCAGCAAACCCGCCACCGAGGCGGCGCTGGCTGGCTCGCAAAACACCCCTTCCTCCCGGCCGAGAAGCTTGTACGCCTCCAGGATTTCCGCATCGCTCACCGCCATGAAGTCCCCGCCGCTCTCTTGGCGAGCCTTGAGGGCGTTGTCTTTGTTCACCGGGTTGCCGATGCGAATCGCCGTGGCGATGGTGTCTGGTTGCTCCACGGTGTGGCCGAGCACCAGGGGCGCCGCGCCCGCCGCTTGAAATCCCATCATGCGGGGCAAGATTTGGCTGAGGCCCGCCCCCCGATACTCCTTGAAGCCCAGCCAGTAGGCGCTGATGTTGCCCGCGTTGCCCACGGGGATGCAGAGCCAGTCCGGCGCCTCCCCTAGGGCGTCGATCACCTCGAAGGCCGCCGTCTTCTGGCCTTGCAGACGGTAGGGATTGAGGGAGTTCACCAGCGTGACGGGATAGCGCTCCGCCACCTCCCGCACGATGGCCAGGGCGCGGTCAAAGTTCCCCTTTACCGCCAAGACTTCAGCCCCGTAGAGCAGGGCTTGGGCCAACTTCCCCTGGGCGACGTAGCCGTCTGGAATCAACACAAAGGCCCGCATGCCGCCACGGCGGGCATAGGCGGCGGCGGCGGCGGACGTGTTGCCCGTGCTGGCGCAGATCACCGCCTCTGAACCCTCTTCGCGGGCCTTGCTGATGGCCAGCGTCATGCCCCGGTCTTTAAACGAACCGGTGGGATTGAGGCCGTCGTATTTCAGATGCACTTTCACCCCCCGGCCAATCAATTTGGCCAGGCTGGGAGCTGGAATCAAGGGCGTGGCCCCCTCCCGCAAGGTGATCACCGGTGTGGCGGCAGAGACGGGCAGCCAGGTTCGGTAAGCTTCGATTAACCCTGGCCAGTCCTGCATCGTGGGACGCTGACCCAGGCGACGCAGGGCTTGGAGCAGAGGCACAGGGCGAAGGGGGGAAACGACTTAATTTAACGTCAGCCCGACCAGCTCTGTTTTGAGCTGGGGTCAGGAGCCTTTGGCCGGGGCTTCGTTTTGGGAGGATTCGCCACGCAATCCATCGAGGGGGGAATCGGAGAAGAAGCGAATCAGTTCGCTGATGGAGTTGGCCTTGTTCGCCAGCGCCAGGAGTTCGGGCACATTCACCGCCATCTCCCGGGTGGGGTAGGCCTTCAAGAAGCCCAGGGGGGTGAGGGACCCATCGCCGTCGGCGATTCCCAGCACCACGGCGGCCCGCAGGGCGGGCACCCCATCCTGGGGCGCGCGGGTGGGATGGACGATCAGCGACACCCGGTCGAGGACCGCCTCGCCGATGCGGGTGTGGAGCAGGCGGCTGACCAAAGGAACGGGCAGCGCTACCTTTTCGTTCAGGATTTTGCTGAGCAGCTGGGGGTTTTGCCGACCCAGGCGCAACAGATCACCGAGCAGTCCGGGGGCCTTGCCGGTGGAGGCCAGGGTCTCAAAGTCGCTGATCGGGATGGAGCGGCGAAAGGCCCCACTCATCAGAACGACCCGCTCGGCGGCCTGGGCGCCGGGCGGGTTGACCCGGCCGCCGAGCGCCAACAGGGAGGCCAGGCCCAAGGTCCGGACGCCGCATGTCCAACCCCTGGGCCTGCCCATCGGATCTCGCTCCATATCGCAATGATTCGCAATTTAAGAGGGGCATGGCAGCGGTCACCCCGTCGGCCGCCAGCTTTCAGGCTGGAGTGACCAGCACATCCCGCACCAGCCGCACAACTCCCCGTTCCGCCAGCCCCCTGGCCACTTCGGCGCCCATCCGCCGCAGATCGGGCTCACTCAGCAGGCGGGGCAGGCGATTCAGCAGCAATCGGGGCTCAAAACCGGGCAGATCGTTCAAGATGGCTGTCAACTGACGGACAGGGTCCAGATCGAGCAGGGGTCTGGAATCAAGGGCCTCGGGACTGTTTTGCCGTTCGCGCAGGCCTGGTGGCAGAAGGCGCTCCGGCAGGCGTCGGCCGATGAGGAGGGTCATGCGCCAGGCCAGATGGTCCATCTGTTCCACCATCGCTTCCACCAGTTGGCGCCGCAGCAGGCCACCACCTGGCGAGAAGAGGAAATCCATCACCTGGTTGAGCAAACCCTCCACGTCCAGCTGGTCTTGAAGGGCGGCGCTGCTCACCAATGCCTCCAAACGCTGCCAACGGAATTCATCGCCATCGAACAACATCTCCCGCAAGCTGCGGCGCAGTTGCGGATCGGGATCTTCCATCAGTCGCCTGGCAAAGTAGGGATAGGCAGCGCCGAGGATTTTGAAATCAGGATCAACACTGAGTGCGATTCCCTCCAGGGTGACAAGAGAGCGAATGATCAAGGCGTAATACGGAGGAACTCGGAAGGGAAAGCGATACATCACGCCCGAAAGATCATCCGTTACGGCCTTGAAGTCCAGTCGACTCACTCCCATCTCCAGGGCCTGGCCAAACACCAATTCAAAGGCGGGAACGATTGGCGTGAGATCAACTTCCTCGCTCAAAAAACCAAGGCTGACAAAGTCTTTGGAGAGGGCTGCAAAGTCGCGGTTCACAAGATGGACAACGGCCTGAATCAACCCTGTTCTTGCCTCGCGGGTGATCGAGCTCATCATCCCGAAATCCAGGTAGGCCAGCCGGCCATCGGGGAGGGCCAGCAAGTTGCCAGGGTGGGGATCCGCATGGAAAAAACCATGCTCCAGCAGTTGTTGCAAACTGCAATTCACACCGATGGTCACCATCTCGTCGGGGTCCATGCCAATGGCCTTCACAGCTTCAAGATTGGTCAGCTTCACCCCGTCGATCCACTCCATGGTCAACACCCGACGGCTGGTGACCTCCATGTAGATGGATGGGACGGAAATTTTGGGGTTGTGAGCATGAAGCTGCTTGAACTTGATGGCATTCGCGGCCTCATTCATATAATCCATTTCTTCGAATACCCGGGTGCCAAGCTCGTCGATCAACCCAACCAAGTCGCTGCGAATCAGGCGCACATGTCGATTTAGCCAGGAGGCGATGTTGCGAACAATATATAAATCGAGGGTGATTTGCTCCCGCAGTCCGGGCCGTTGCACTTTGACGGCCACCTTTTGCCCATTGTTCAGCACGCCGCGATGGACTTGGCCCAGGGAGGCGGCGGAGATGGGTTCCTGTTCCAGGCTGTGGAACAGCGCTCCCACCGGCGCTCCCAGATCCTCCTCAATGCACGCCATGGCCAGGTTGGAATCAAAGCCGGGCAGCTGGTCTTGAAGCTGGGCCAGCTCCTCCAGCAGCACGGGAGGCACGATGTCGGGCCGGGTGGAGAGGGCTTGGCCCGCCTTGATGAAGGCGGGTCCAAGGGCCGCCAATAATTCCGCGCACTCGCGGGCCCGTCCCCGAGCCCTTTCCGGTTGGCTGAGGCGACCCGTGGCCCTGTCAACGCCCACCCGCAGCAGAAAGAGGCAGATGGGCACAAGGGTTTGCCAGAGTCGCCGCAGGAGGCGCTGGGGATGGCCGGCGTAGAGCCTGGTGATGGCCGCCGGGTCGTAGACCAGCAGGCCCGAGGCCTCCAGGAAGTCGGTTAATTCCCCGGGATTGCCCCCGGGATCGCTGTTCACGGGGGCACGCCGCTGGCTGGGGGAACTGATGCTGGGCTGGGCCGGTGGTGGTGGCGCCATGGGGTCGGTGCCAAACACGGATGCCCGCATGGCCGCCAGCGCAGCCTCAGCGGCGGTGGGTTCCGTTGAGGGGAGACAGGCCGGAGGGGGAGCGGCACTGGCGGTGGGCATGATTCGAGCTCAAAAGCCGCTGGACAGAGGCTGATTCTGTCTGCTGGCTGTGGCGATCGCGCCCGCGAGCGAAGGCTTCAGATCTCTTCGACGGTTTCCTCTTCCTCCACGCCCGCATCAGCGGGAGCGCCAAGGGGGAGAAGGCGGATTTGGCGCCGCCCCAATTTGATTTCAAATTCGTCACCGGGTTTGAGATCCAACAGGGCTGTGTAGGCTTTGCCCACCATCAGGTTTCCATTGAATTGGACCTTGGTGTTGAAGCTGAGCTTTCGGCCCGGTTTGGATC
>JBKCVY010000417.1:0-6340 GCA_046317475.1 Cyanobacteriota bacterium
CTTCGGCGACCACCGAGAGCTACCCAGGGACATTCGGCGGCAGCGTCAGAGTTGTTTCCGAGACAGCAGGAACACCAGTGCCATGCTCGAAGCCGCCGGGGCGGGAGTGGGGGCGGCGGGTGGGTCGATGGCCGTGGCCAATCCGGACAACCTGAGCGGTTGGTGCGTCTATTTTTTAGAGTTTCTCAACCACTTCCCCAGGCGGGCGGCACGGCCGCGGCGCGACAACTTCCTCATCGGGGCCAACAGCGCCTGGCGGGCGGAGGTTTTGGCGGCGGTCCGCTTCCCAGATCAAACCCTGGGCGAGGATCGACTGCTCTCGGAGGCGGTGCAGCGGCTGGGGTGGGCCGTGGTTTATGACGCCACCCTGCCGGTCTGGCACCACAACCGCCGCGGCTGGGCGGAGTTCCGCCGCTACTGCCGGGCCATGGGCGAAGCCGCAGGCCGCGACCGCCGGAGGATGGGCGGCCGTGCGATCCGGTGGATCCAACGCTGGCCACCGCTGATCTTCGGGGCGCCGCTGCTGGTGCTGCCCCTGATCGGCTGGCGGTTGTTGGGGGCACCGCCGTCGTACTTGCCGCGCTACCTGGCGTTGTTGCCCTGCTGCCTGCTGGGGCAGGTGCTCTGGGCCAGGGAGTTTTGCGCGGTCTTGACAGAAGAAAAATGAATGCTCGAGGTTGCTGCTACTTTGGCGCCAGTCCTTGACATGCTCCCAATCTACGTCCTTGAACACCTGCATTCTTCATGTCGGCATGCCCAAGACAGGGACATCGTCCATTCAGGATTCACTTTATTTAGGACTTGCTGATCCACGCTTTCGCTACATCCACCTCACAGGGCACGCCAACGCCGGACAATTTTTGGCCACCCTGTTCGGAGATGATCCCAGCCAATATTGGGTGTTTCAAAGAAAAGGCTTCAGTGCGCAGCATGTGCAGCGGCTCAAGGTTACCTATGAGCACAGATTGCAGCGGATCCTTCGCCACGTCATCGCCGCAAAGCAGACAGCCATTCTCTCCGCAGAGGAGTGCTGGCATTTTAATCAAACAGAACTTGAATCCCTAAGAGATTGCCTTGCCAAAGAAGACTTCAATATTAAGATTATCGTTTATTTGCGACCCTTCAAGGCATGGATTGAAAGCGCTTTCCAGCAAAATGTCAAGCACTCTCAAGGCTTCACAAATTTAACAGCCCTGAAGGAAGAGTTCGCGCAGAACAGGCTCAATTACGTGGAACGTCTCAAGAGGTACGAGCAGATCTTTGGCCGCGAGAATCTAATTGTCCGCCCATTTATTACAAAGGCTCTAATCAACAGCTGCGCCGTACAGGATTTTTGCTCATTATTGGACATTAATGCAACAGATCTCGCCATTCAGCGATCGAATGACGCAGTCTGCGCGGATGCCGTGCGGATGTTGTACTGCTTCAATCAATTTTCACGTTCCTCCAAGCCCCCGTCGCTGAGGGCGAATGATTTGCTGGTCATGAAGTTGACAGAACTTGCGGGTGGACCCTTTCGTCTGCACTCAGATCTACTGGCTCCACTTCGCAAGCATATTGACGCTCAAAACCATGCGATTCATCAACAATATGGCCTGGATCTACGGGAGAATATCTATGCCTCTGATTCTGGCGACTGCATCCGGCAAGAATCCGATTTGCTGAGGTTCTCCCGATCATCGCTGAATTGGCTCAATCGCCACTCCGATGGGTCACCCATTGCTGAGACGGAAGGCATCGCCACTGCCCATGCCGTGGCCCGAAAGATGGCTATTCTGGCCAAACGACCATCAACGAGAGTGCAGTGGAATTGGTTGCGGCGCAATATGAAATTTAAACTTCACGGCATGGTTCATGAAAACTGAACATCCCCTTGCCCCACTGGTTCGAACCCTTGAGCAGAGTGCCCTTGGCAGAAGATCCTTAAGACATTGGCGCAGGCTGCGGTATCCGCTAGACCCAAGCAAGCCTAGGGTACTCTGTGTTGGCTATGTGAAAACTGGAACATCTTCCTTCGGCAATGCGATGCGTGTCCTTGGATTTAGCCACTACGGCTACGACCCTGATTTTAAAGAAAGCTTAGAGGGAGGGGATTTAAAAGCTTGCCTTCGATGGGCATCTCACTTCAATTCCCTTGATGATTTGCCCTGGTCCACGCCAAAGTTCATCACCGCATTCTGCCGTCATTTTCCAGGATCTTTCTACGTCATGCTGGAACGGGACGAGCAGGAATGGCTGCAGTCATATTTTCGATTTTTTGGAACCTTCTGTTCAGAAGACGAGGCGCTTGCGAATCTGCGAACCCACCAATCCCAGGTGCATGAAATCCTGAGCGGCGAATCACATGTATTGCGCATGAACATTTGCGCTGGGGATGGATATGAAAAACTCTGCCCCTTTCTAGGTGTTCCCATCCCAGACAAGCCGTTCCCCTGGGTCATCCCCCACCAACACACTCCTCTTCTTTAGGCCAAAACTCAATGCGGATCCTTCAAGTCATCCACCAATATCCTCCATTCTCTTCCCAGGGTTCAGAAGTCTACTGTCATGAATTGACGCATTGTCTTCGAAGCATGGGAGACGAGATTGCTGTTTTCCATCTCTCCAACGTCCAACCCCGTCGACCAAAACGATTGACTCAAACCATAGACGATGACACAAAAATCTATCACTGTATCGACGCTGGAGAGTACGGCCGTCTCGCCGATTGGCCCAATCCATTTTTGAGACAATCATTCAATCGCGTTCTGGAAGATTTTCGCCCTGACATAACACACTTCCACAATTTTCTTAGTTTAGGCGATGATCTGGTAGGAATGGCCAAAGCAGCAGGGAGTGCTGTTGTCTACGAGCTCCACGATTACGGTCTGATTTGCCCAAATGCTCTCCTGCTCCGTGATGGCATGGAACTATGTGAGAAGAATTCACCTGACTTTTTTGAGGGCTGCTGTCCGACCCTGATTCGTGTTGGCCATGGTCGCAAGCCAATGATTGCTTCCAGACTGCCTGCACTGGCTCGCTGGCGACTCTTTGCCGCCAACCAGCCCGGCAGAATCAGGCGAGCGTCATTTCAGACAGTCGTTGGGATTGCCGAAAGAATCTTGGGGGCGCCAGAAACAACTTCATTGCAGGAAAAAAAATCTTTTTTCTTGACAGCAACTCAACGTATCTTTAGGAGTGTTGATCGCTTCATTGCCCCCAGCGCCTACTTGCGAAATCGGTTTATCGCCTGTGGGCTCCCTGCGGATCGGATTCTCCACCTGCCCTATGGGATCCGTCACTTCGACCGCCCTGCACCCGCCCCCAGGAAGGATGATCGCCTGCATTTCGGCTACATTGGCGCCTTCCATCCCCACAAAGGCGTTCACCTGCTGCTGGATGCCTTTCGTGGCCTAGGTCATCGCGCAACCCTCGACTTGCACGGTTGCAGTTTCAACACTCCAGTCTCAGAAGCCCACTTTAAACGCAGCACGACAGATCCCGTCGAGGGAGTTGTGGTTCACGGTCGCTATCAAAACAATGAGGTGTACTCCATCCTTTCTCACCTGGATGTGGTGGTTGTGCCCAGCATCTGGTATGAGAACTCCCCCCTTACCATCCAAGAAGCCCAACTTGCTGGGGTCCCCGTCATCACGGCGGATGTGGGTGGCATGGCGGAGTTGGTCCAGGACGGGATCAATGGACGACTGTTTCGCTGCAACGATTCAACAGATTTGCGTCGCGTGATCATCGAGATCATTGAAAACCCTCAGCAGCTCATAGGCTACAAAAAGCATGCGCCAGAAGTGCTTTGTATCATGAATCAAGCAAGGAAAGTCCGCGCTCTCTATCAGAGTTTAATCTGATGCGCATCCTGCAGGTCATTCATCAATTTCCTCCCCATTCGTCTCAAGGATCAGAGCTCTATTGCCAGCTCCTCAGCCAATGCCTCGCGTCGATGGGGGAGAAGGTTGGGGTGTTTCATCTCTCCAACACCCAGCCACGGTATCCTAAACGCCTGGAGCGAGCCATACAGGATGAGATCCGCTTGTTTCACTGTGTCGACGCTGGAGAGTACAGTCGTCTATCGAGCTGGTCCAATCCATTTCTGGTTGAATCCTTTTCATGTGTACTGGATGAATTCAATCCAGATGTTGTTCATTTTCACAATTATTTGAGCCTGGGTGACGATCTTGTTGGACTTGCTAAATCCAGAAATATAGCCGTAATCTATACTCTCCATGACTACGGATTAATCTGTCCAAATCAGCACCTGCTGTTGGACGGCAATCAGTTGTGTGGCAAGAACTCAGCCAACTTTTTTGAAGGATGCTGTCCGACGTTGATTCGTGTGGGATCAGGACGTCAAGCCCAACTAGCCTCCCGGCTGCCTTCCCTGGCCCGCTGGCGCCAGTTTGCCACGAACCAGCCAGGGAAGAAGCGACGCGCCATGCTGCAAGCCGCGGTAAAACTAATGGAGAAAATTCTTGGCTGTCCAGAAACAACAGCAGTGGAGCAGAAAAAACACTTTTTTCTGACGGCAACAAGGACAATTTTTTCCCAGGTAGATCTATTCTTATCGCCGAGCTGTTTCCTGGCAGAGCGATACATGGCCTGCGGGATACCACAAGATCGAATTGTTCATCTACCCAATGGCATGCGCCATTTTCGCAGGTCGGCAACACCGCGTCGACGTCTCGCACACCTTCAACTGGGATATATTGGTTCCTTTCACGCGCACAAGGGTATCGACCTTTTGCTGGAAGCCTTTCGCGGCCTGGGCGATCGGGCCACTCTCCATCTTCACGGCTCAAGCTTTGGCAGCCCCATTTCGGCAGCGCACTTCAAACAGAGCACCTCCCATCCCATTGAGGGAGTTGTGATCCATGGGCGTTATGACAACGAGCAAATCGGCACAATCCTGGCTGGCCTGGATGCGGTGGTTGTTCCAAGCCGTTGGTTCGAAAACTCGCCGTTGACCATCCAGGAAGCCCAAATCGCGGGCATTCCTGTGATCACGGCGGATGTGGGTGGCATGGCGGAACTGGTGCGCGAAGGAGTGGATGGCCGTCTGTTTCGTTGTAACGATGCGACAGACCTGCGGAGGGTATTGCTCAGTTTGATCGAAGACCCAGAGCAACTGCTCACCTTTCAAGCCAACGTTCCATCGGTGCCGCGCATTGAGACGCAGGCCCACAAGGTGCGCGCCCACTACGACCGCATCCTGACAACTCTCGTGAGGGACTGATCAAGACGACATGACAATCAAATGGGCCAGTCCTCTGAGCCGGAGATTTTTAAGCGCCCACAAGTGGCTCGCTTTCCTTCGTACGGGGGGCTGGGGCCCACCCTGGAGCGGATCAACACCAACGGCAGCTTTGATCCGCCAACTAGCAAGAAAACAGTGGAAGGATCTCTTGATATCCATCATTTTTACCATCAGCTTAGGCCTATCTGAAGCCGCCCTGTTTGCAATTCTATATCGCTCCTTCAGGCTACTTCTTGGTTCTCCTTTGCCGAAGATTTTCATCGCTCAGGGAATCTCACGTGGCGAAGCCTTCATGGCTTTGCTTTTTTTCGCGTTGGTACTCCAGTTGATCGCCAGTGCCTCACGCGCGTGGAGTGGCATCGTTTCTGGACGGTTTGCCGCCAACTGCCAAACTGAAGTCCTACCCACCATACATCGCTACATTCTAAGCCTAAGTTTTAGCTGCGTCAGCGGAATCAGAATTGGTGAACTTTCCCATCAAGCCACCCTGGCACCAAACACTATTAATCTAGAGATCGAGGAACGGATTCACCTCATCACCGAATCCGTACTTGCCTTAGTCTATTTACTCGTCTTGGCAAGAATTTCGATTTGGCTATTATTGATGGCCGGTGTTCTTGGCTTTGGAATCCTTCTCACTCAATCTTGGCTTCGCCCGCGGATCCGAGTGGCGGCCAAGGAGGTGGAACAACAGAGACAACGGGTCACCTCCGCCCTCACGGCAGATCTGCAAGCCTTGAGGTTGATTCACAGTAATGCCTGTGTGGAGGAGGCCAACAATCGCTTTGCGGCTGTATCACAAGGGCTTGAAACAAAATTGAGAACACTGAGCACGCTGCGCAGTCTCTTGCAACCAACGGCGGAATTTTTGCCAGTTTTTGCCGCTATTGTGCTGGGATTGCTGAGCTGGCAACTGACCAATGGACGTACAGAGTTACTCCTTCCAGGTCTGGCGACGTTTGTCATCGCGCTGCAGAGATTGAACGCACGCCTAGCCAAGATGGCCCTCAGCCTGAACAGCCTCACGGAAAACCGTCCTCGAGTGGACATGCTCAACGAACTGCTGAGCCCCGCAAGCAAAAGCTTTCGACG
>JBKCVY010000418.1:0-2441 GCA_046317475.1 Cyanobacteriota bacterium
GGCCCAAAATGTTGTAGGATCCCAGGAAGCTGGATTTGGCGGTTTTGATGGTTTTGAACTGGTAGTGCACCGGCGAGGCGGGGAAGGCCAGGTGCCAGATCCGATCCACTTCCAAGCGAATCGGAACAGTCACATCGTGACGAATCAACTCGAAGTTGGGATGGCCCAACCAGTGACGAATGTTGTCTTTGCGGCCGGTGAAGTAATTGTCCAAACAAATCACTTCCTCGCCCGCCTCCATCAAGCGGTCGATCAGGTGGGAGCCCAGAAAGCCCGCGCCACCCGTGACGAGATTGCGCAACACCATGATCAACCTTCTCCCACGCGCCACACATTCAAGCCTGCGGCGCGGGCCGCCTGGGCGTCCGCCACGGCACGGGCATCAAACAGCCACGCGGGATGGCGCATCACGCCAGCGAGGCTCGCCCAATCCAGGTCTCGGTAGGCCGTCCACTCCGTCAGGATCACCACTGCGTCGGCGCCGCGGGCGGCCTCCAACGGCGTGGATTCGTGGGTCCAGGTGCCATCGGCCCCCAGGGGGACACCCTGACGGGCCTGGTCCGGATCCACCGGCGGCCGCTCCAGATCGCGGGCGATTTGATTGGGGTCCACCTTCGGGTCCACGATGGCCAGCTGGGCGCCTTCCTCAATCAGGTCGCGGCAGATGCGTATCGCGGGGGCTTCCCGGGTGTCATTTGTGTCGGCCTTGAAGGCAAAACCCAACACGGCAATGCGTTTGCCACTGACGGTGCCGAACAGGTTGCGCACCACGAGCCGCGCGATGCGCTGCTGCTGCCAGGTGTTGAGCGTCACCACGCTCTCCCAGTAACTGGCCACGTCCTCCAAGCCGTAATGCCGGCAGAGATAGACAAGGTTGAGAATGTCCTTCTGGAAGCAGCTGCCGCCATAACCCGGCCCCGCCTGGAGAAACTTCGAGCCAATGCGGGAGTCGGTGCCGATGGCTCGGGCCACCTCCCGCACATCGGCGCCGGTGGCTTCGCAGAGGGAGGCGATGGCGTTGATGGACGAGATGCGTTGGGCCAGAAACGCATTGGCTGTCAACTTGGAGAGTTCGCTGCTCCAAAGATTGGTGCGCAGGATGCGCTCCGGTGGCACCCAGCGCCCGTACACCGAAGCCAGGGCCTCAATCGCCTCCGCGTCCTCCCCACCAATGAGCACCCGATCAGGGGATTCCAGATCTTGAATGGCGGACCCTTCCGCGAGGAATTCCGGATTGGAAAGCACCGAAAACGTTTTGCTGCCGCCCGTGTCCCCCTGGGCCGCGGAGAGGATGGCCTTCACCGCCTCCGCCGTGCGCACGGGCAAGGTGCTCTTTTCCACCACGATGGTGTGCCCGCTGGCGGCCGCGGCCACCTGGCGGGCCGAAGCCTCAATCCAGCGGAGATCACTGGCCTGTCCAGCTCCAACGCCCCTGGTTTTGGTGGGCGTGTTCACCGAAAGGAAGACCATGTCGGCCTCAGCAATGGCCTGATCCACTGCAGTGGTGAAGTGGAGATTGCGCGAACGAGCACGACCCACAACCGCGTCGAGCCCCGGTTCGTACACAGGCAGCCGGGATAGATCGTGATGATTCCAAGCGGAAATCCGCTCCGCATTGAGATCAACAACTGTGACCTTGATTTCTGGACAGCGATCTGCGATCACTGCCATTGTCGGCCCGCCAACATAGCCAGCACCAATGCAACAGATGGAGCGAACCGGCGGGTGTGGAAGCATTGCAAAGGCTAAATCGATTTAAGAATACAACGTCTTCTCTCCGCCAAGTGTTGGTCGATTCAGAAAGCGGCTCCCATGAGGTCAGCCCCCATTTCCGGAACATTGGCGCAGGGACTTGGGGGTCAGCGGTGAACCAATGACTAAATTTCAAGCTGTGTCCGCAATGACAAGCAAACGAATCATCACCCCATTCAAAGGGGGTGGACTCCAAGCGGTATGCGTCGGGGCCATGGCCTCGCTGGAGGGGTGTCTCTTGGCCTCATTCGCTGAGCATTGAACCCCATGGCCTCCACGACCCGGCCAACTCGGGGCCAGTCCCTGCGCCTGGCTGGCCCGTGTCCCCCCCAGCGGCAGTGACCCTACGGGTTCACCTGCTCCAGGAGATCCTGGAGGCGCTGGCGGAAGTCCCCCTTCGGCATGCCCCCCTTGAGCTCACCGTGAACGACAAAGTCGGCGTGCACATCGCTCACCACCAGATAGGTGGGCCATCCCATGCCCTCCTTAGAGGGGTACTGGGCCAAAAGCACCTTGCGATAGAGCCGATAGGTGTCCGTGTCCTGCAGCATCACGCTGACAAAGGCCAGGCCCAGCTCCTCGGCCACCTTGGCGTCGTAATTGCTCATGCGGTGGGAGGTGCCGCAGTCCTCGGAGCTGAATTTGAGGCCGGTGAGGGCGGTCATGGTGGCGAGGCGACGGAGCCGCCG
>JBKCVY010000419.1:0-2805 GCA_046317475.1 Cyanobacteriota bacterium
CACTGCCGCAGGCCATGGCCGCCAGGGCCAGGGCCAGTCCCGCCCAGGGCATGGCGCCGGGGCCAGGGCGCTCCCCGCCGGGCTCGGTGGGCCTCTGACGCGCCACGAGGCCCACCGCCAGGCTGATCAGCCCAATGCCGAGCCATTGGGCCGGGTGTGGCCGTTCCCCGAGGGTCACCAGGCCGGCGAGCGCGGTCACGGCGGGGCCAGCGGCGGTGATGGTGAGGCTGCGGCGGCTGCCCAGGCGGCGCAAGGCGCTGAAGAAGAGGCTGTCCCCCCAGGCAATCCCCACCACGCCGCTCAGGGCCAGTGTCAGGAGGGCCGAGGTCCCGCCGCTGGGCCACCGCACCAGCGCCAGCAGGGGCAGCTGCAGGAGGAAGGCGAGCAGTGTTTTGCAGAGGTTCAGTTGGTTGGCCGTCAGGGTGGGGGGCTGACGACGCCAGAGCAAGGTGGCCACCGTCCAACAGAGTGAAGCCGCCAAGGCCGCCACCACGCTCGCGGCGGGTGAGGGGCTGGCGGGGGTGAGCAATCCCGTCACGGAGTGGGGGTGTCCCCGGAAAGCGCGTGGCCTTGCGATCATGGCCGCAGTGCCCCCCAGGGAGGCTGGTGGCCATGGACGGATCCATCGAGACCGCGCTCAGCTTTTTCCAGCGCAGCTGTGGCCGCTGGCGCTCGCGCCGCAGCAGTCACCACCTCCTGCACCGCCGGGCGGAGCCTGGTGGCTCCTGGATTGAGGTGGTGGAGCTCACCGTCGACGACCCCCGACTGCAAGCGATCGCCGCCCTGCACGGCCAGCCCCCCGAAGGATTGGTGGGGGGCTGTCGGGTGCGCTGGAGCGGCTCGATGGCCTGGGATCGGGAGGGGCAATCCCACGAGGGGGAAAGCGTGTTCGGCCTGATCCCGACGGATGGCATGGGTCGGGAGGGCCTGCTTCTGCGCGACCGGGGCTACGCCGAGACGGCGCCGGTGGCGGGGCGGTTCTCCATGGAGGGAAGGGATGGCTTGGTGCTCAGCACCGACTACGAAACGATGAGCAGCGTGGAGCGCTTCTGTTTCGTCGGCCCCGACGTGCGGATTCGGATGAGCACGGTGGAGGGGCTGTCCAATACAGCGTCGTTCTGCATGGAAACCCGAATCACCGAAACCGGGCCCCTGGCGGCCCCCGGGGAAACGGCGCCGCTCCAGAGCCTTTCGCCGCTCGGCTGGTAGGGAAGAAAACGTTACGGTCTGTGAGCCCTGGTGAAAGCGGTCGGGAGCAAGTGGGGCCGCACTTCTACGATCGCCTCCGACGGATGCCTGACCTCGCGTGGCTCTCCCACTCCTCAACTACGCCCCCATTACTCAAAATTCCAGGGTCAGCCCCTTCCGCGTCGGGTCCGACGAAGATCCCAGGGCCGCCTCGATGGACAAGGCCATGGATCGCGAGGATCAAAACTTCGTGATTGAGTCGGCCTATCGCCAAATCTTCTTTCACGCCTTCAAGGTGGACCGGGATCGCACCCTGGAGAGCCAGTTAAGAGATGGCCAGATCACGGTTCGCGATTTCATCCGCTCCTTGTGTCTGTCGGACACCTTCAACCGCAGTTTCTACAGCCTGAACAGCAACTACAAAGTGGCGCGCCACCTTGTGGAAAAGCTGCTGGGACGTCCCACCCACGGAAAGTCAGAGGAAATCGCCTGGTCCGCCGTGCTGATGACCCGTGGGGTCAAAGGCATGGTGGATGACATTCTAAATTCTAGTGAATACCTGGATGCCTTCGGTTACGACACCGTGCCGTATCACCGCAACCGGGTGGTGGGCTCCAGGGAGGTGGGAGAAACCCCCTTCAACATCACCTCCCCCCGTTACGACGCCTACTACCGGGGCATCCTGGGCTTCCCCCAAATTGTCTACACCGGCACGGCCCGCGCCTTCCCAGAGCGCGCCCAGCAGCGTCGTGGTGGCTACCCCGAGGACTACCTCTCCTGGGTGCGCAGCCTCCCCGCCATGCGCTCCACCGGCGGAGCTCCGGCTGGCAATACCGCCATGGACTACCTCTCCAAGGTGCCCTATCGCAGCATCGGCCGCTGAGGCCATGGGCGCGGCGGTCTCACGGACCGTCCCATCCAGTCTCCGACTCCCTTGCCGCCGCCCCATCCCCCCTGGCCCGTCAGTGCTTGCTGACGGGCCAGGGGGAGTCTCATCAAAGCAGCGAAGGATCCTGCAGACTGATCCCAAACGAAATCTTGAGCTGTGAGTCAAAACGCTCTATCTTCCCTGGCGCTAATGACGCTGCGCCAACTGCGTCACATTGCCAGTGAGCTGGGCGTCACCCTGTATAGCCGCAAAACCAAAGAGGAGCTGATGGAAGCCATCAGCAGCAAGCAGGACGATCCCGCCTTCTCCCTGGCCACCCTGGAAGCGGAAATGGTGCCCGCACCACGCCCCATGGAGGAAACCCGCGTGGTGTTTCTTCCCCGGGATCCCCAATGGGCCTATGTCTTTTGGGAAATCAGTGACGAAGATCGCGACCAGGCCCTCCAAGATGGCGCCCAGCAACTCTGCCTGCGGGTGGCGGATGTGACGGGGCTGTCCGGGGGCTCGTCCCATCCCCACACGCTCCAGGAAGTGGTAGTGGACAGCCATGCCACGGAATGGTATCTGCCCGTACCCCTTTCCGATCGGGATTACCGCGTGGAATTGGGCTACCGCAAAGCCGGAGGTGGCTGGATCTCCCTGGCCCACTCCTCGGTGGCCCGCGTGCCGGCCCTTCATCCCAGCGAGCGAATTCTTGACCAAGTCGTTCCCTTCTCCCTCGACACCGC
>JBKCVY010000420.1:0-7341 GCA_046317475.1 Cyanobacteriota bacterium
GGCCAATGGACGTCGCGTGAACCCAAATCCCCCCCCACCCGGTGTGGCGATCCGCAGCAGATCGCCCGCCCCCATCTCCACCTGGGCGCAGCCGGGCAAGGGTTCCCAGGGGCCGCCGGCCCGTTGGATCGCGTTTTCACCGGGTTGGCCGTGCTGGCCACCGGCGATGCCGAACGGCGGCACGCGCCGGGACCCGGACAGCAGGCAGACCGTCTGCGGCGCCAAAAACCGCAGCCAGCGCTCCACCCCATCGCCCCCCCGCCACCGACCCGACCCACCACTGCCTTGGCGAATCGCGAACCGCTCCAGCCGCACGGGAAAGCGCTCCTCCAGGATTTCCAGATCCGTGAGGCGGGAATTCGTCATGTGGGTTTGCACGGCGCTGGCGCCGTCAAACCCGCTGCCATCCCGGTCCAGCCCCGCGCCGGCGCCACCGCAGATCGTTTCGTAGTACTGCCGCTCGCCATCGCCAAAGCTCAGGTTGTTCATCGTGCCCTGGGCGGCGGCCATCACCCCAAGGGCGCCATACAGCGCGTTCACCACCGCCTGGGACGTCTCCACATTGCCAGCCACCACCGCCGCCGGCGGCTGGGGCCACAGCAGGGAGCCAGGCGGCACCACCAGGTCGATGGGATCGAAACAACCGGCGTTCAAGGGCAGCGGTTCCGCCACCAGCGTGCGGAAGACATACATCACCGCCGCCTTAGTGATCGCCAACGGCGCGTTGAGGTTGCTGTCCTGTTGCGGTGAGGTGCCGGTGAAATCCACCCGCACGCGCCGGGCGGACCGGTCCACCCGCACCGCCACCTCGATCCGTGCGCCGCCATCCAGCTCCACCGCATGGGCGCCATCGCGCAACCCCGCGATCACGGCCCGCACCGCTGCCGCCGCCTGCCGCTGCCCATGGCCCATGTACGCCAACACCTCCTCGCGCCCCTCCTCCGCCAGCAACCGTCGCACTTCCTCCAGACCCAATTGGTTGGCCGCCACCTGGGCCCGCAAATCCGCCAGAAAGCGTCGCGGATTGCGAACGGGATGGGGGCCAGCCGCGCATCGGGCCAGCCAGGCGGCCCCATCCCACTGCCCCGCCACGAGTAGGGGCACATTGTCGAGCAGCAGGCCCTCGTCCTCAATCCGCCGGCTGAAGGCCGGCATGGAGCCGGGCGTGAGGCCACCCACGTCGGCGTGGTGGCCGCGACAGGCCAGAAAGGCCACCGGGTTGGCGCCCTGGCCGTCGCCGTCGCCGTCGCCATAGCCATGGCCATCGGCAACACACACGGGCGTGATCACTGTCACATCCGGCAGGTGGGTGCCGCCCTGGAACGGGTTGTTCGTGGCGATCACATCCCCTGCCCGCAACGGCGGCCGCTCCCCCCGCGCGATAGCCGCCAGCAAGGCCACAACGCTCTCGCCCATCGACCCGAGATGCACGGGGATGTGCGGCGCATTGGCCACCAGCCGCCCCTGGCCATCAAACAACGCGCAGGAAAAATCCAACCGCTCGCGCATGTTCACCGAGCGGCTGCTCTGTTGCAACCGCACCCCCATCTGCTCGGCGATGGCGGCAAAGCGATGGTTGTACAACTCGAGCCGCACCGGATCAGGAGCAACGGGATCTGGTGGAATGGGATCTGGTGGAGGGAGATCCGCCAGATCTGCGTCACGCGGCTCCATCGCTGTTGTCTTGTCTATCGCGAGCACGGGAGCGGCAACGCCAAGGCTGACCCCCGCCTCGCCGAGGGTGTTGCTGTCGCTGTCGGTCTGGCCATCGCCAGCCCACCGAGCCTCCAGCGCCTCCACCAGCAGCTCCCCCCCCGGCAACACCCGCGCCCGCCACTCCGGCTCCAACACCAGCGTGCCCGTTGCCTCCAACACCACCGCGGGTCCCTCCAAGCACTGGCCGGGAACCAGCCGCTCCCGCCGCCAGAGGGGCACCGACCGCCAAAGGGGCCGCGCCGCGTCCCCCGGCGGCGTCCGCGGATCCTCCAGGCAAAGGGGACTCCAGGCCTCCGGCACGGGTGGAGTCGCCAGCTCCTCCCGTGTCAGCTCCTGACCGCGCGACAACTCGGCGCCGTCCGGCGGAGCGGGCGCGTCCTCCGTCTCCAGGCTCACCACCAACCGCTCCAGCACCAGCGCTTCGCCCGTCGGTCGGTGGCCAAAGCGGAGGACGTGCAGCTCCTCAAACCGCTCCCGCACGGTGGCCAGCCAGCTGACGTCATCCACCGCCGCCGCATCCTCCGCTGCTGCAGCCGCCCCAGCCGCCAGCAGCGCTTCCCCCTCCACCTCCACCACCTGTTCACTGGCCGCGGCGCGCACCTCCAGCCGCAAGGCCAGCCGCGGCGCCCGCCCGCTGGCCAGGTCCCCCGCCGCCGCTAACACCGCCGTGCCCTCCGCCACCATCTCCTCCACCTCCCGCCGCAGGCGCGCGCCAAGGGAGGACACGCCTGCGATGTCCGCCTCCAGGGCCACCCGGGGGCTGCGCTCCCGATGCAGCTGTTGCGGCGCCAACCCGATCCCATAGGCCGACAACACCCCCGCCAAGGGGTGAAGCAACACCCGTTTCACCCCCAACCGCCGGGCCAGGGCGCAGGCATGCTGCCCCCCCGCGCCCCCGTAGCTCACCAGCAGCGCCTGGCGGATGTCATGGCCCCGCTGGATCGAGATGCGACGGATCGCCTCCGCCATCCGCTCCACCGCCACCCGCAACGCCCCCAACGCCACCTGGTGAGGCGTCAGCCCCAGCGCGTCGGCCAGCTCGGCAAAGCGGCACTCCACCGCGTCCCGATCGGCCGGCTCCCGTCCCGTGGCGCCAAACACCGCCGGCAGGGCCCGCACCGGCAAGCGGCCCAGCAGCAGGTTGGCATCGGTGACCGTGGCGGGGCCGCCACGCCGGTAGCAGGCAGGGCCGGGATCGGCGCCCGCCGAGCGGGGCCCCACCACCAGCCGACCCTCCACCGCCCGCAGCACCGACCCCCCGCCCGCCGCCACCGTCTCGATGGGCAGCAGGTCGGCGAGCAGGGGCAGACCCGCCACCTCCGTGCCCCGCAACCGCTCCCAGGCCAAATCCCCGTGGGAAGGATCGAAGTGGAACACATCCGTGGAGGTGCCGCCCATGTCGAAACCCAGCAGCGGCACGGCGCCCCAACCGGCCTGCCGCGCCGCCGCCACCGCGCCCACCATGCCCCCCGCCGGACCTGACAGGATCGTGTCCTTGGCGCGCAGCGCGGCGGGGCTGCGCAGGGCGCCGCTGGAGGTCATCACCCGCAGACGGGGGCGCCGGCCTGGCTCCGCCCCCAAGGCCGCCTCCACCTGGGTCAGATAGCGCCGCAGCACAGGCTCCAGGGCCGCTTCCACCACGGTGGTGGCCGCCCGGGGCACCAGCCGCGGCTGGCGGCTGAGCTGGTGCGACAACAGGGCCGTTCCAAAGCCGCGCTCCGCCAACCAGGCGCCAAGCGCCAGCTCATGGGCGGGCTGCCGCCAACTGTGGGGCAGGGCCACCGCCAGCTGGCGCGCCCCCCCCGCCAACGCCCGCTGGATCCGCTCCGCCAGGGCCTGATCCAACACCAGCGGGCGCGCCTCCTCGCCAGCGGCGCCCAACCGCCCCTCCACCTCCACCACCCGCGCATCCAACGGCTGGGGACGGACGATGCGAAGGGCGAACAGGTCGGGGCGGTGCTGGTCGCCGATCGCCAGCAGATCGGCCAGGCCCGCCGCCACCAGCAGCAGCACCGGCTCGCTGGCCCGCTCGAGGAGGGCATTGGTGGCCACCGTGGTGCCCAGCCGCACCTCCTCCACCAGTCCGCCGGGCACACCCTGGCCCTCCCCCAAACCAAGGATCTCCTCCATGGCCCGCACGGCTGGATCGCCAGGCCGATCGGGCTGGACGGACAACACCTTGCGCACCACCAAGGGGCCCTCCGGCGGGCGGGCCACCACGTCCGTGAAGGTGCCGCCGCGGTCGATCCAAAAGCGCCAGCCGGCCAACGTCACGGATTGGCGGCATTCGGCTGGCGGGGCGTCAGGCAAGCTTTGATAAAAATTTCTTTTACATCTTCAGGGGTTTGCAATTCCATGAAGTAGGCCTCCGATTCCCGCATCATCTCTGCTCCCCGGTATTGTTGTTCAATAATGACAGAATAATGGTGCGCCTTTGCCTGGAGGTCGCGGACGATGCGGGGATGGAATTCATCCTTGAACAAGTGATCTCCAACACAAGCCTGCATGATGTGCGTTGCTTCATGGGCTATCACCTCCCAAACATCATCTGGATCGTTTAACTTAACATTATTTTTACATATGGTCAGCCGATCAATCTTCGGATTCTCACCAAAGGCATAGGTACCTTTCAGGCCCTCTTTGCAATCCACAACCACGATCTCCGTACCACTTTTTTTGATCAGCAGCAGAAGGTCTTCCACGTCCTTTGCGGAGGTTGCTCGCGCCGGCTCCCCCGCCAACGCGAGAGAAGCAACCGTTGCCAGCACTGTTGTGAGTCTGCGGCAGGTCTGGCGCCAGGAGCGTGAGGAAGGGGGCATGACGGCGATCACTGCTTGTTGCGAGCATTGGCTTATGCCCCCTTGATTCTAGTAGGGTTTTCCATTGTGTACAACAGCTGATCCCTCAGCCGGCCAATCTGCGGCAGAACTGCTGGCATCACTGAATCGTGCGTCACCCCAACCCTTTGGTGTGGGCGGGGGGTCTTCGCCAGTGATCGTCCGATCCGGCACACCTGACATCCATGCTGAACAACTGGCCCGGGCGCTGGCTCAGCGGTAGTTTTCAAACTGCAGCGGCACCTCCACATCCTGGGCCTTGAGGAGTTGGATCGCCTGCTGCAAGTCGTCCTTGCTCTTGCCGGTCACCCGCAGGCTATCGCCCTGGATGGCGACAGTCACCTTTTTGAGAGTATCGCGTACCGTTTTGCTCAATTGTTTCGCCAACTCCTGGCTCAACCCCTTACGCAACTTCACCACCTGCTGCACCCGGTTGCCACCCACCGTTTGCGCCGGCTGGAAATCAAAGATCTTCAGCGAAAGATTTCGTTTCGTGGCCTTTTGCCGCAGAATATCTTCCACCGCCTGCAGAGTCATGTCGCTGGCCGTGGTGATCGTGATGGCCGTCTCCTCCAGGTCGAGCTCCGTCTTGGAGTCCTTCAGGTCGTAACGGGTGGACACATCCCGGCGGACCTGGTCAATGGTGTTGACCAACTCCTGGCGATCGAAATCACTCACAACGTCAAAGGAGAACGAGTCGGCCATGGCCAGCGGCGGAAGTGCGGCTTGGCCAACCTAACTTGCCCCACCGGACCGGTCTCTGCCCTCCCGCGCTCGTGCCGTTTCTGGCTCCAGGGCTCCACCGCGCTCACGCCACCCCGTCCTGAGCCCACGTTCAGGTCAACCCATCCGGGCCCCAGGTTCACGCTGCCCCGGCCTCGCCCCGTCGGCGTCCTCCCCTAAAACGGAGCGATCTCCCCTCCCCGCCACCATGGGCCTTGCCCCGCTGAGCCTCCCCGCCCTCACCGCCCTCTCGGGCCTGGCCGCCATCTTCCCCGCCACGGCCCAGGCCGCCCCGGGTGCCCTGGCGGGTCTGCCGGCGGGGGCTCCCTTTGCCTGGTCGCTGGTGCTCTCCGGCGCCGTGGTGATCGCCAGCCTGATCCCCTTGGGCGCCGCCCGCTCCCAGGCCGACTTCACCCCGGCCGACCTGGCCGCTCCCCGCGCGATGTTCGACCGGCTGCCCGCCTGGGGCAAGCGGGCCAACTGGGCCCACCAAAACAGCTTTGAGGCCTTCACGCTCCACGCACCCGCCTGCCTGCTGGCGCTGATCGTGGTTGCCCACGGCTGGGTGCCCCCAACCCTGGCCATTGGCGCCGCCTGGCTCCATCCCCTCCTGCGGCTGGCCTACATCGGCGCCTACGTCGCCAACGTGCCCCCCCTGCGCAGCCTCTGCTGGGCCGGCGCCATCCTCTGCACCGCTGTGCTGTACAGCGCGGGGCTGCAGGCGATCCTGGCGGGGTGAGGCGGACGAAGTTGGTCTTAGGGTTCTTGGGCCTGTAGAAGATCAGCGATCTTGCCCTTCGTGAACGCCTGGCCGCGCACGTCGCCTATGCGTTCCTGCAAAGGAAGGACTTCTTGTTGATAAACACGAAGAGCCTCCCCAGGCTCGCCACTCCTGTGGAATAGATCCCCGATGCGGCCCAACGTGATGGCTTCCCCCGAGCGATCTCCCAGTCGACGGTCATAGGGGATTTCGTCATCTCGCCAATGGGCCAATGCGTCATCATGAGCATCAAGACTGAAAAGCAGCCGACCCAATTCATTGAGCGCCGTAATCCTCAATTCATCTGGAGCGTCAGCATGACGATCTAGCCACGCCCTGATTTCGACAACCCGCCGGTTACGCTCCTTCTTTGTCCTAACCTCCCGTGGAACGTTGAAGTGCGACCCTCGCTCAGTCTCTTCCCAGTCGGATGGTTCAGAGACAACAATAGAGTCAGTCAGGAAGGCATACACGCCACTCCGCCACACCCACAGATCGGGTGCGCAGCGAGACGCCAGCGCAATCGCCTCGCCATCCAACCAAAACACCAGGCGCGCCCGTGCTTTGGCTGCCAGGCGCTCGCGGCGAATGTTGAAGGATTCCCAGCGCGCCACATCAAACCAGTCCGGTCGACCAAATATGTGCACCACCGACGCTTGGCGGGCATTTTTCACCAGCCGCGCTTCCAACATCGGTACATCCTTAATCTTTGCACTCAGGGGCAAGCTATTGAAACTCAGGCCAGCCCGCTTAAGCACCATTTCAAGACTCGCCTCCACCTGATGACGCAACCGTTCGTCGGGTGCATCGATCAACACCCACTGAAATTTTGGCCCATAAACCAGCGTCCGCGTCAGACGCAGAAACTCATCATGGTATTGACATCATCCCCCCTTCTCCTGCAACCCCTTCAGCGCCGCCAGCAGGCTCGCCGGGCTTTGGGGATCCACCATCAGCACGCTGCCGCCCTTGGCGCTGGCCATTTCCTGACCCATGGCCATCCAATCGCGCGCCAGCAACAGGCGCAGGCCTTCCGCCGCGGCGGGATGGGCCGCGATCACCGCCGCCAGCTCGGCGGCCGCCTCCGCCCGGGCCTTGGCCAGCATCCGCTGCTGCTGGGCCTGGGCTTCGGCCTCCAGCAGCAGCGCCTCCTGCTTGGCCTTCGCGTCCAGCACCAGCGCTTCCGCCCGCCCCCGCGCCGCGTTCACCTGCGACTCCTTCTCCCCCTCCGAGCGCAGGATCGCCGCCCGCTTCTCCCGTTCCGCCGTCATCTGCTTCTCCATCGCCTGCTGCACCCCCTGGGTG
>JBKCVY010000421.1:0-3247 GCA_046317475.1 Cyanobacteriota bacterium
AGTTAATGCGTTCAATTAATCCTGAGAGGTCGAAGCTGCCTGCCACATCCTGCCCCTCGGGATCAGGTGATGCGTCGAGAAGGAATAATTTATCCTGTTCCACCATGTCCTGTAAGTTCCAGCCAAAGCTGGCGGCATTTCGCAATATATCTAATGGTGATTCTTCGAAGGTGACAAATATTCCCGACTCATTAAAGTCCCTGATGCCATTATATAAGAAGTTGAGTGAAAAGACTGTCTTACCAGTGCCTGACGTGCCGCTGATGAGAGTTGAACGACCAATTGGCAGTCCACCGTGGCAGATGTCATCAAATCCCTCGATGCCTGTTGGCAGCTTTTGAACTTGGGGAAGGGCAGACGTTGAGGCGCTTGGAAGATTGGGATCCAGCATGGCCTTGATAGAGGAGGGGATGGGAGCGTGGTTGGGGGGATCAGCTTGGTTCGATGGACTCACCGGGTGGATCGATCAGGGTGTCGTCACGCTGGATCTGACGCGTGATGTCATTGCTTGGTTCATCAAGATTGAAACCCTCATCAACAAGTTCTTCATAGAGAAGATCCAAGCCAATGAGAACCCGTTCTCGGTCGGAAAGATCTCCGATGATCCGCCTGACGGGCGGGGGAAGAATTTTGGCCAGTGTTGGTGTAGCAAGAATTTTATCCTCTTCGGCAAGCTGGGGATTCTTCAAAACGTCAATTACCTTTAGAGCATATACACCCCGAAACTCCGTCTCAAGGATGTTGCGAAGTGTTTTCAATGCGCGCATGGAATTGGGGGTGTTACCAGCAACATAAAGCTTGAGAATGTAGGTCTTGCGGGCTTGCATGATCAACGATGCTCCTGGAGTAAGTTGTGATTCCCTTGGACAGATGTCATGGGGCGGTCTGGAGGAATGGATCGGCGGTACATCTCACAGAGGTGAGCCATCACATCCAAGAGCGCAAGTCGATAGTCCTGAAGAAAATCATTCTTGTGTCCTTCAAGTTTGAGTTGCTTCCAAAAGCCTTCAATCAAATTCATATGAATTTCCACAGTTGCGGTGATGGGCAGATCGGCGAAAAAAGCCGTGTTGACAAAGCTATCGAGAGCCTGATTGGCGGCTGCGGGATCGCGAAAGTAGCTCACGAGAAGATCGCGATAGGTTCGTGTTAGCGATCGCAAAAGTTCTTCCCGCTCGAATTCGGGGAGTCGTCGGAAAAAACGTTCTGGATCTCGCTTGTAATATACTCCTAAATAGCCAAGCCTGTCCTTGAGGCGGTTGGCAAGTTTCCAGTTTTCTTCCGTGTCGGTGGGTGACCCGGGCGCCAAGCTCCCCCCCCGCAGCAATCCCCTTCTCAGGAATCGCGAAACGGCGGCATCCAAGCTGTAAGGCAGCTGTTCGAGTTGATCCACCGGCAGATGCACTTCAGCATCGTGGTACTCGATTCTTCCCGTCACTTCGCCGATCACCACCGCGGGTAGAAGCAGCTCCTGGTCCCTAAGGGCCTGGTACGTTTCGGGCCCATAGGCTCCCTGCTCAAGGAGAACAGCGTCAAAATCCTCCCTGCCCGTGGCCAAGGTTTCCACGGGGTTACCCACCGACCCCAAGGGCGCCAGGGAGTAGCGGTCGGACTTGAGCCAAAGGGAACAGGCGTCCCTGAGGGCCTCGGTGCGGAGGAGGCAGGCAATGGTGAGGGCGGGATCACTCATCAGGGGAGAGCGGATGCGAACCCAGGGTTCGCCGTCCCCAAATGTTGACGAGTCGGGGGTCGTAACGGGAAGATCTTTGCTTGTCTTCTGATTGCCGTGAGTCCAGGCCCAATCGGGGTGTCCTACTCCAGCCTGGCCGCGCCCCCCCAGCCATGAGCGTTTCCCCCCCTCCAGGATCCAGTTCCTCCGCGCCAGCCACGGCTGCCACCACCGCTGCCAGTCCGGCGGCTGGCACCCCTGAGGGCGCCACCGCCACGACGCCTCCCGCCACCACTACCAAGACCAATACCCCTCCCGCCGCGGCTGGTGCGGGCGATGCGGTGGACTACGCCATCGTGGAGGCTGCTGGGCAGCAATTTTGGTTGCAGCCCAATCGTTACGTGGATCTGGACCGTCTTGAGGCGGAGGTGGACAGCACCCTGACCCTCAACACCGTGCTCCTTGTCAAAGCCGGAGAGCGCATCACCCTTGGCCAGCCCTACATCCAAGGCGCCAGCGTGGAGTTGAAGGTGTTGGCCCACCGCAGGGGTCCGAAAATCCTGGTCTACAAGATGCGCCGCAAGAAAAAAACCCGTCGCAAGACGGGCCATCGTCAAGATCTCACCAGAGTGCTGGTGCAGGCCATCCAGGCCGGCTCTTGACCCGCTGACCTGACCCGTCCAGCGCCATTCACCCACCCCTCCCTCACCCTCTACCCATGGCCCACAAAAAAGGTACCGGTTCCACCCGCAACGGCCGCGATTCCAACGCCAAGCGCCTCGGCGTGAAGGCCTATGGAGGGGAAACTGTCACGGCGGGATCCATCCTCATTCGGCAGCGGGGTACGGCCGTGCTCGCCGGCCGCAACGTGGGACGGGGCACCGATGACACCCTGTATGCCCTCACCGACGGCGTCGTGCAGTTTGAGAGCATCAAGCGCGCCCTGCGCAATCGCAAACGCATCAGTGTCCTGGCCAGCTGATTCCTCCCCCTCCCCGGGTGGCGTTGGGGCCATGAACGGGTGATCTGCGGTTTTTTGGCCCTGGACAAACCTCCAGGCCCCAGCTCCCACGACTGCGTGGCCATGGTGCGCCGGGCCTATCGCTTGAAACGGGTGGGCCATGGTGGCACCCTGGATCCCGCCGTGACGGGGGTCTTGCCCCTCGCCCTGGGACCCGCCACCCGCCTGCTCCCGTACCTCCCGGGCGACAAGACTTATCGGGCGGTGGTGCAACTCGGCATCCGCACCACCACCGATGATCTGCAGGGGATGGTCCTGTCGCGACAGCCCCACCCCACCGACCTCCCCGAGCACGCTCTCGAAGCGGCCCTCGCCCCCTTCCGGGGATCCATTCTCCAGCGGCCACCGGCCGTCTCCGCCGTGCATGTGCAAGGCCGGCGGGCCTACGCCCTCGCCCGAGAAGGTCGCTCCGTTGTCCCGCCCCCGCGGCCCGTCACCCTGCACCGACTTGACCTGAATCGTTGGGATCCCGCCTCGGGACAGCTGGAACTCACGGTGGAGTGCTCCGCGGGCACCTACATCCGATCCTTGGCCAGGGATCTGGGGGAATCCATTGG
>JBKCVY010000422.1:0-3826 GCA_046317475.1 Cyanobacteriota bacterium
CTCTCGCGGTCTGTTCAGTTTCTGCTGTCCGCCTTGCTTGTGGTTGGTATCGCGTTGTCCCCGTTGGTCAAGCTCAGTTTTGTGGGTTCAGCCATCCCGGCGTTTTTATCCATCATGGGCTGTCAGATTGTCTTGTGCCAAAGGCGGCCATCGGCCCGTTCTTTGCTGGAGATCGGGACATTGATCTCCCTGCCCTTCCTCTCCCTTGGGTTGGCCTGGACCTGGCTGACCCCAGGATCACTGGCGGACTTGGTTTTCTTTTTCACGGGGCCCAACCGGCATGTGCTCTCGGGTTATACGGAGGCCATGGCCTATGAGCCCAACAAATGGAACCTTGAGTCCCTGCCAGTCTATGGATTGTTTGTGTCGATTTGCCTGTTGATTGAGTGGAAGTTGTTGTTGAAAGATGTCAAGGAACGGGACTTTGGCAGGGGAGCGGCGCTGTTTCTCAAGATCCTGGCCATGGCCACGATGGTTGTCCTGTTCTGGATTGTCTTCAAGGCCTTTTTTGTCCGTGATGATTCCTGGCGTGTGGTGAATGCTCGTCAATGGTCGATGGGCATTTTAACGGTGCTAATTGGCATCACTAAACCCAGAATTGATCAGGCCCTCAAGGTGAGTAAGCGGGAGAAGATGCTGCTGCTTGTTGCCTTGCCACTCGTGTGGTTTGTTTCATTTTATTATCCGGGGATTTTGATCGACCGCATCGCGCGGGGCTTGCGGGACACGTGGCTCTTGCTTGCCCGCAAGCCCTATCCCCAGCTGCTGGCCAAGCGCAAGCTCGCCTTGCGTGCCGTGCGGAAGGCCAACGAGGATTACCGCCTGCCAGCCGGTGCCAGCGCGGATGTCATCCCCTGGGACATCACATCACTGTTGGCCAATGATCTGACGTACACGCCCAGGCCCATCCCGCAAAGCTATTCCGCCTACACAACGGAATTGCAATCCCTCAACCGGGAGCACGCTTTGCATGCGCCGACACGGGCCGACTATTTGATCCTCACCAGCAAGGACATTGACGGTCGCCTGCCCATCGGACTCGATTCCCCCATTGTCCTTGGGCTCCGCCAGTCCTATCGCTTCAGCCATCGGGGCAGCGCGGGGAGCCTGGTGTTCAAACGTGTCCCCGAGGCCGGCGCGCCTGCCCCCACAGCGGCGCGAACGCCAGCCAAGGTTTGCCCCGTGGTCTTCCAGCGCGACCTGGGATGGCGGCCTGCCAACGATCTTTTCTGGCAGAGTGAAGCCATTGTCCTGCCAACCGATCGAGCCCATCCACTTGTGATGAACCTGGAGGTGAGCAACTCCATGTCTCGCGCTGTGTTGACCACGCTTTATCGTCCCTTCAAGGTGACCATTGACTATCTGGATTCCAACAACACTCTGCTGGAGAGATTCCGGATTGTTCCCCGGGCCGGCCTGGACATGCTGGTTGATCCCCTCCTCCGCAATGGCCAGGACCTCCATTCCTTCCTCGTCCCCCCCTCCGGCCGCGCCGCCGCTCCCCCGGGCCAAAGGGGCGGGAGGATTGCGGCCATTCGCTTCAGTGGCCAAAGTCTGGGCCCCCCCTGTGCTCGCTTTCCTGTCCGCCTCACGGAGCACTGCGACCCCTGAGGCCCCCCTCGCCTCCGTTGGCCTCCCCTGTCCCTCCGTTCGGGGTTCCTTCCCCCCCGTCCTGGTCTCGCGGCCGTGACTCCCCCCTTCCCCGCGGGGACCATGGACGTCCAAACCCTCACGGGTTGGGGCCGCACGACGCGCGTCCGTGCCCGGGTGGCGCGCCCAGCCCACGTGGACCAGCTGCGGGAGCTGATCGAGGGGGCGGCGCCCCGCTCCCTCCTCCCCCGCGGCCTGGGGCGCTCCTATGGCGACGCGGCCCAGCTGCGCGACGGGGTCGTTGTCGACCTCAGCGCCTTCGCCACCATCCACTTGGATCCCGCCACCGCCACGGTGACAGCCGGAGCGGGCGTGAGCCTGGATCAGCTGCTGCGGGTGTTGGTTCCGGCGGGATTTTTCCTTCCCGTCACCCCGGGCACGCGCCAGGTCAGCGTAGGTGGCGCCATCGCCGCCGATGTGCACGGCAAAAACCACCACGTGGCCGGCAGTTTCGGCAGCCACGTGCGGCGGCTGTCCCTGGTGGATGGCAGCGGCGTCCTGCGTGAGCTGGGCCCCCAGGGGGACGCCAGCTCCCTGGAGCGGGCCATGTTTTGGGCCACGGTTGGGGGCATGGGCCTGACGGGGGTGCTCGTGGAGGCCACCTTCGCCGTGATTCCCATCCGCACCGCCGCGCTGCGGGTGGCCACCACGCGCTTCCGGGCGTTGGACACGCTGATGGCGGCGATGGTGGAGGCCGATCGCCACTGGCCCTACAGCGTGGCCTGGGTGGACAGCCTGGACGGGCGGGGCCGGGGGGTGCTCACCTGCGGCGACCATGCCTCCGTGGAGGACCTGGACCCCGCCCGGCGGGCCGCTCCCCTGGCCTACGACCCCCAAGCCCTGGCGGCCGCGCCTGCCTTTCTGCCCAGCGGCCTGCTCAACACCTTCACCGTGCGGGCCTTCAACGAAGCCTGGTACCGCAAGGCGCCACGGCGGCGGGAGGGGGAGGTGCAGGCCATCGCCCCCTTCTTCCATCCGCTCGATGGGGTGCGGCATTGGAATCGCCTGTACGGCCCGGCCGGTTTTCTCCAGTACCAGTTCGCCGTGCCCGACCACGGGGCCCACCTGGTGCCGCGCGCCCTGGAGGTGCTGCGCCGGGTGGGGGCCCCCAGCTTTTTGACGGTCCTGAAGCGCTTTGGGCCTGCCAATCCGGCGCCCCTGTCCTTCCCCATCCCCGGCTGGACCCTGGCCGCCGATGTGCCCGCCGCCGTGCCGGGCCTGCGGGAGGCGCTGGATGGGTTGGATGGGGAGGTGGCGGCGGCGGGGGGCCGGCTCTATTTGGCCAAGGACGGGCGCCAATCGGCGGCCATGGCGCGGCGCTCCTACCCCCGCTTGGCGGAGTGGACGCGCCTGCGTTCCCTCCTCGATCCCCGCGGGGTGCTGGATTCCGACCTCGCCCGGCGCTGTTTGGACCCCTGACGGCTTCCGCCCTTGACGCCCGCCCCCTCGATCTCGGATAAGGGATCTTTGGGATGGAGCGATGGCGGACCCTGGGAGCCCCCATGCCCTGAGCGGGCTGAGGGGACGAAACTTTCTGTCCTCAGCGGATCTGGACGCCGCCCAAACGGAGGCGCTTCTGGATCTGGCCGCCGAGCTCAAGGCGGGACGGCGGCGCCGCGATCTGGCGGGGCGCACCCTCGGCCTGATTTTCACCAAGGCCTCCACCCGCACCCGGGTGAGCTTCACGGTGGCCATGGCCCGGCTCGGGGGCCAAACCATCGACCTGGATCCCGCCAACACCCAGGTGGGCCGGGGCGAGCCGCTGGCGGACACGGCCCGGGTGTTGAGCCGCTACGTCGATGCCTTGGCGGTGCGCACCTTCGCCCAATCGGAACTGGAGGACTACGCCCACTGGGCCACGATTCCCGTGATCAACGCCCTCACCGACGAGGAGCACCCCTGCCAAGCCCTGGCCGACTACCTCACCCTGCGGGAGGCCTTTGGCCCCATCGCTGGCCTCACCCTGGCCTACGTGGGGGATGGCAACAACGTGGCCCATTCCCTGATGCTTTGCGGCGCCCTGCTCGGGGTGAACGTGCGCATCGGCTGTCCGGAGGGGTTTCAGCCCGATCCGCGCATGTTGGAGCGGGCGCGGGCGTTGTCGGGGGAGCGCTGCGCCATCACCCTCCAGAGCGACCCACTTTCGACCGTGCGGGGCGCCCACGCGGTGTACACG
>JBKCVY010000423.1:0-1088 GCA_046317475.1 Cyanobacteriota bacterium
GTGATCGGCGATGGCCCGGCCGGCCATGGCCCTGGTGGCGCTGCTGCTGGCGCTGATCACGCTGTCGGATCGGCGCCCGAACGGGGGGGGATCGGCGGGGGGGGATGGGGGTGGCGACGCGGGCGGAAGCGGGGGGCGGGACGGGGGAGCGGGGGGCTCGCTGCCGCCGCCGGGCCCAACGCCCTAAACCACCCGATGGGGCACCAGACATCCGTTCAGGACCCAAGACATCCAGGCCTCAAGACAACAAAGTGGCTCCCCAAGCCAACCGGTTCCCCGCCGCCGCCGAGCGGCCCTTTAAAACAACACGAAGGGGCGGCGCTGGGGCTCCGCGGGTTCGGGGGTGGTGGCCCCCTCGGCATGGCCCGGCCAATCGATTTCCAAGTAACTCACTCCCCCCTGGTCGAAGGGACGCCCATCCAGGTGATGGATGTCCAGCTTGGTGGTGCTGATGGCGGTCACCAAACCGCCCAGTTCCATGGGCCCCATGTCGGTGCGCAAGTCATTGCCGGACAGCATCAGCAGGGCCGGCAACCGCACGAGTTGGTCGGGCCGGGAGAGCTTGCGCAGCAGGGCCTGCACCACAAGCTGCTGTCTCTCCATGCGGCCAATGTCGCCGGTTTCATCATGGCGAAAGCGCAAAAAACCTTCCAAATCTCGACCTTTCAACGTCTGACGACCAGGCTGGAGATCAATGTATAAACCCTGCGTGTTGTCGGTGTAAAACATGCGCTTTGGCACGTCCACCTCCACGCCACCCATCATGTCAGCGATGCGACGAATAGCACCAAGATTAATAATCAAATGGTGATCAATCGGATGCCCCATCAACTGCGACACCTCCCTTTCCATCGCCTCAATCACCCCAGTGGTGTAGAGGGCATTAATCTTCATCGCCCCATACTGCTCTGACTCGATATAGCTGTCCCTTGGAATCTGGGTGATCCGTGTCGAGCCCCCCTCCACCCTCACCGTGGCAATCACATCCGTGTTGCCTCCGCCCACGTCCATCCCCAGGACAAGCACATCCCGACGTTGGCCAAAGGTGGCCCAGGAGGCAAAGGGATTCGTCAAGGCCAGTTGGGGCT
>JBKCVY010000424.1:0-3046 GCA_046317475.1 Cyanobacteriota bacterium
GATCTGAGCCGTTTTCCCCTCTCGGATCAGGTTGGCCCTCGCCGGTGTGTTGATCATGCTTGCCTGTGCCATGACGCGACCAACTTGACCTGGAGCCGGGCGGATTCGCTTGCAGAGCGTTTGTGCAAAAACGGCTAGAAGACTGTTGCTGAGCTGAACGCGAATCTGGGTTTGCTGCGAGGAAGGAAACACATCCACCATGCGGTCCACCGTTTGGGCGGCGGAACTGGTGTGAAGGGTGCCAAAGACCAGGTGGCCCGTTTCGGCGGCGGTGATGGCGAGCTGGATGGTTTCCAGGTCACGAAGTTCCCCCACCAGGATGACATCCGGATCCTCCCGCAGTGCGGCGCGCAGGGCACTGGCGAAACTGCGGGTGTCCTCATTGACTTCCCGCTGATGGAAGACGGACTTGATGTTTTTGTAGGTGAACTCGAGGGGATCTTCGATTGTTAAGATGTGCTCCGAACGTGTTTGGTTGATGTGGTTAAGCAGCGCTGCCAAGGTTGTGGTTTTGCCTGAGCCTGTGGGCCCGGTGACAAGGATCAACCCCTTGGGCATGCGGGACGTTTCCTCCACAACCGTGGGCAATCGCAAACTCTCCAAGGTGGGAATTACATCCCCCAATGCTCGCAAACAGGCGGCGTAGGTGCCCCGTTGTCGATAGACATTAACTCGGAAACGGGCCACGCCACGCAGGCCGTAGGAACAATCCAGCTCCCAGTTTTGTTCAAGATGCTTGCGCTGTGCGTTATTCAGTAAGGAGAAAATCAAGCGGTTGCACTCGTCTTCCGTCAACAGCTTGTCGTCAATCATTGGCCTGAGCTGGCCGTTGAAACGGCCATAGGGAGGTTGATGGGCCGCCAGGTGAAGGTCGCTACCGCCCGCCTTCACAAGATCCGTCATCAAATCCTCAATTAGCATGGCTCAGCCAAACTCCTACCGACGTTCCCTCAAACAATAGGGGCATTCCAGCCATTCGTCGTTCAAACCCGCGCCGCAGCCACGGCAGGTGAGTGAGTTGAGGGACCTGGCGCGGCGCTCAGATTCCAGTCCCGTATCGGTGAGCAGCATGCGTTCCACTTCCTCCAGGCTGGTGAGTCCCTCCCGCACCAAGCCGAGGCCGTAGCCCAGCAGGGTTTTCATGCCAGCCTCCAGGGCCAGGCGCCGCAGGGTGTGGGTGCTGGACCGTTTGGCCACGGCGTTGGAGAGGGTTTCGTTCATGGTGAGCACCTCAAACACCCCCACCCGGCCGCGATAGCCACGCCCCAGGCAGCTCGGACAACGGTTGGGGTCCGTCGCTGACACCGTATGGGCGCGATAAAATGTGATGTCGGTCTCCTCACTGGCCACCAGGCCGAAATGGGCCAGCAGCTCTTGGTCGGGATGGTGGGGAATGCGGCAATCCGGACAGAGCCTGCGCACCAGCCGCTGCGACACCACCCCCAACAGGGAGGAACTCACCAGGAAGGGTTCCACACCCATTTCATCCAATCGGGCAAAGGCGCCCACGGCGTCGTTGCAGTGCAGGGTCGTCAGCACCAGGTGGCCGGTCAGGGCCGCTTCAATGGCCGTGCGGGCCGTTTCCAGATCGCGGGTTTCCCCCACCAGGAGCACGTCCGGATCCTGTCGCATGAAGGCCCGTAGGGCCGTGGCGAAGTCATAACCCTTTTCCCGATTGACCTGGGTTTGGGTGATTCCCGCCAGGCCGTATTCAATCGGATCTTCCACGGTGGAGATGTTGATCGCCGGGTCGTTTCGCTCCGCCAGCAAGGCGTACAGCGTGGTGGATTTCCCCGATCCGGTTGGGCCCGTCACCAGCAACATGCCGAAGGGCTTGACGCCCATGTCGCGAACTTTGCCGCGGGCGGAGGAATCGGTGATCAGGGTGTCTAGGCCCAATTGGGTGGCATTGCTGTCCAGTAGTCGCAGCACCACCTTCTCTCCAAAGCGCCCCGGCAGCGTGCTGACGCGAAAATCCACCACCTCGTTGCGAAACAGGCGGCGAATGCGACCATCCTGGGGGAGCCGTCGCTCAGCGATGTCCAGATCCGCCATGATCTTGAACCGTGAGGTGACCGAAGGCACAAGACTTCTGGGCAGGTTGACTATCTTGCGCAGCACCCCATCCTGGCGGAAGCGTATTCTCATTCCATCCTGCTGGGGTTCCACGTGGATGTCGCTGGCCCCACTGCTGATGGCCTCCGCCATCAATCTGTTCACCAGGCTCAACACTGGGGAGGTGGTGTCCGCCCGAGCGGCTGTTTCCAGATCCTCTACGGCCTCCGTGGTCCCCTGCCCACCGGCGGTCTGTCCCAGATCAAGATCCGCGAAGAGCGCCGCGCTCTCAGGGGCGTCGATGGCGGTGCCAGGCTCTGCCAGGGTGTCAGGATTCATTGGATGGTTCCACTGGGAAACGGCGGTTTCAACAGGGCAAGGCTGGAGGGTTGGGGGACATGAAACGCACCGCAGGTGGGCATGGCGGCCTCAGACAGGCCCGCTTTCACAATCGCTCAGGGCCCAAACCGGGGAGGTGCGGGCTTCCGCCGCTTGTGAAAGGAGAGGCGGAGGAACGAACATAAATCAATTCTTCCGTGCCTGACAGCATGAGCGGCGACACCTCTCCAGCCCAAGCGTCCCCGGAGTCCCTCCAGGAGTCCGCTGAGGCCACCCCCACCGCTGAGGTGCTGACGTCTGCTGACCATCCACCGACCCCCACCCCGTCCACGGAGGTGGCGGATGGGGCACCGTCCGCGCTGGATCCCCTGCAGGAGGCCCAGGCGGAGCTGGCCGCCCTGCGGAGCGAACACGAGGCATTGAAAAGTCAATACATGCGCATCGCCGCCGATTTTGATAATTACCGTAAGCGTCAGTTGAGGGATCAGGAAGAGTCAAAGCTGCAAATCATCTGCAATACTCTGGGTGAGATTCTCCCGGTCGTTGATAATTTTGATCGTGCCCGCCAGCAGCTCAATCCCCAGAGCGAAGAAGCCCAGGGTTTGCATCGCAGCTATCAGAATCTCTACAAGCAACTGGTGGATGTGTTCAA
>JBKCVY010000425.1:0-7876 GCA_046317475.1 Cyanobacteriota bacterium
GCCGATCGTGCTCGGCATCGTCGAGCAGTCCACCGGCTCCCTCTCCGGCGGTCTGGGCTACAGCCAGAGCCAGGGCGTGTTTTGCCAGGTGCAGGTGCAGGACAGCAACTTTTTGGGTCGGGCCTGGGATGTGGCCACCAGCTTCACCTACGGCCAATTCGGCGGCCTGGCCGATATCACCTTCACCGATCCTTGGATCAAGGGGGATCCCTTCCGCACCGCCCTGCGGGTGAAGGGATTCATCAGCCGTGATGTGCCCCAGATCTTCCAAAGCCAGGATAACGGCAATATCTACACCGCTTCCGATTTTTACGATGCTCGCGGCACCAATGTCGCCTACAACATCAACAATAAAAACAATCCCGAAGGCAAGGTTTTTGGCAATGTGGAGGAAGCCAAGAACGCTGATTCTGACACCAGTTGGTACGACTTTGATGGCAACTCGGTGGTGATCCAGCGGGTGGGTGGCAACATCCAGGTCGTGCGGCCCCTCAACGGCGGCAACCCCTTCAAGCGGGCCCCCTGGAACGTGGTGGTGGGCCTCAGCGCCCAACAGGTGACGCCCATTAATTTCGCTGGGGACAACATGCCCTACGGCGTCTCCACCAACGCCTTCCTGGACAATCAATACGCCGGCAAAGCGGAGAAGGACGGCATCATTTGCATCGCCTACAACTGCGCCCAAAACAACCAGCTGCTCGGTGTGCGGTTCGCCGCCACCATGAACACCCTCAACGATCCCCGCAACCCAACCAAGGGCAATTTCTTAAGCCTGGGCACGGAGCAATTTGTCTCCGTGGGGCCCGATTCCCCCACCTTCAACCGCCTGCGGGCGGGCTTCACCCACTACATCCCGGTGAATTGGCTGAAGTTTTACAAGGGCTGCCGCACCAAGCCCGGCGAAAACCGGGATTGCAAGCAAGCCCTGGCCTTCCAGTTCACGGCCGGCGCCAACATCGGCAACCTGCCCCCCTACGAAGCGTTCTGCATCGGCGGTGGCAACTCGGTGCGGGGCTTCTTCGACTGTGATCTGGGCGTGGGGCGCAGCTTCGGCGAGGCGACGGTGGAATACCGCTTCCCCCTCTTCAGCATCGTCAGCGGCGAGCTGTTTGTGGATGGCGGCACGGCCTTCGGGTCCCAATCCGCCGTGCCCGGCAAGCCTGGCCAACTGCTGGACAAGCCTGGACAAGGCTTCTCCGTGGGCACCGGCCTGATCGTCACCACGCCGGTGGGTCCACTCCGTCTGGAGGTGGCCAGCAAGGATTTCACGGGCGATTGGCGCTTCAACCTTGGGGTCGGCTGGAAGTTCTAGTGACCATCTGGCCTTCCGATTACGCCACGGCCCACACCCTCGCCGCGCCCGTTGAGCGCCAGGGGGTGGGTCTCCACAGTGGCGCCACCTGTCGGGTGCGTTTGCAACCCTCCCGGCGGGAGGGGTATTGGGTGGGCTGGCTGGCGTCCCCCGCCGAGGGCCTGTGGCGCCTCTCCCCCAGCCAAGTGGTAGACACCCGCCTCTGTACCGCCCTGCGGCTGGGCGACCGGACGCTGGCCACCGTCGAGCATCTGTTGGCCGCCCTGGCGGGAACGGGGGTGAGCCACGCCGAACTCTGGGTGGACGGGGGGGAGATCCCCCTGCTCGATGGGTCCGCCCTTCCCTGGGTGGAGGCGATTGCCGAGGCGGGTTTGGAGGCCCTCGGCCCCCGCCAGCTGCGGTCCATCCCGGAGCCGATCACCCGCCACCGGGGCGAAAGCTTCGCCGTCGCCATCCCCGCCGACCAACCCCGGCTGGCGGCGGCCGTGGACTATCCCCAGGCCGCCATTGGCCGGCAGTTGCTCACGGTGGCCCTCACCCCTGAGAGCTTCGTGGCGGAGTTGGCCCCCGCGCGCACCTTCGGCTTCCGGGAGCAGGTGGACCAGCTGCGGGCCGCTGGCCTGATCCAGGGGGGTGCCCTGGACAACGCCCTGGTGTGCGACGGCGAGCACTGGCTGAATCCCCCCCTGCGGTTTGCGGATGAGCCGGTGCGCCATAAGCTTTTGGACCTGCTGGGGGACCTGGCCCTTGTCGGCCTCCCCCAGGCCCAGGTGTTTGCCTACAAGGGATCCCACGGGCTGCACACAGCCCTGGCGGCCGCCCGGGAGGCAGCCCCAGAGATGGCCCCTCCCCATCCCCCGGAGTGCCCGTGACCGTCTCGTCCCCCCTGCCCTCGTCGCCCTCCGTGGTTGCTTCCCCGCCTCCCGCCGTTCCCGTTGGCGCCAGTCCTGTCCTCACCAGCGAGCAGATCCAGGGGTTGTTGCCCCACCGTTACCCCTTTGCCCTGGTGGATCGGGTGATTGAGCATGTGCCCGGCAAGCGGGCGGTGGCCATCAAAAACGTCACGTTCAATGAACCCCAATTCCAGGGGCACTTTCCTGGCCGTCCCCTCATGCCCGGCGTGTTGATCGTGGAAGCGATGGCCCAGGTGGGGGGCTTGATCGTTACCCAGATGCCCAACTTGGCGAAGGGTTTGTTTGTGTTTGCCGGCATTGATGGCGTGCGTTTCCGCAAGCCCGTGGTTCCAGGTGATCAGTTGCGGATCAGCTGCGAGTTGCTCAGCCTCAAGCGCCAGCGCTTCGGCAAGGTGAAGGCGGAAGCCAGGGTGGATGGGGATCTGGTCTGCTCCGGCGAACTCATGTTTTCCCTGGTGGACTGAGCGGATGTCGAGCGCAGCCATGGCAACAAAGGTTCATCCCACGGCCGTGGTTGATCCCAAGGCCCAGCTCGCTGAAGGCGTGGAGATCGGCCCCTACGCCGTCATCGGCCCGGAGGTGGAAATTGGCCGCGGGTGTCGCGTCGGTCCCCATGTGGTGATTGACGGACGGGTGCGCCTGGGGGAGCGCAACCGCCTCTTCCCCGGTGCCTGCATTGGCCTGGAGCCCCAAGATCTCAAATATGACGGCGCTCCCACCCAAGTTGTGCTGGGCGATGACAACACGATCCGGGAGTGCGTCACGATCAATCGCGCCACCCATGACGGCGAGCAGACCCTCCTGGGAAGCGGCAATCTCCTGATGGCCTACAGCCATATCGGCCACAACTGTCACCTGGGCGATCGCATCGTCATCGCCAATGGGGTGGCCGTGGCTGGCCATGTGGTGATCGGGGATCGGGCGGTGATTGGAGGGGTGCTGGGCATCCACCAATTTGTGCACATTGGCAAGCTCGCCATGGTGGGCGGCATGAGCCGGATCGACCGGGATGTGCCGCCCTTCATGATGGTGGAAGGCCATCCGGGCCGCATTCGGGGCCTGAACAAGATTGGCTTGCGCCGCAGTGGCATCGCCCACAACGACGCGGGTGCCCAGATGCGTCAGTTGCAGGAGGTATGGATGCTGCTCTACCGCAGCCAACGGCTGCTCGCGGATGCCCTGGCCGAGGCCTTGGCCCTCCCCCTCTCGCCACCCGCTGAGGAGCTCTGCCGCTTCCTGGAGGCCTCCATCGGTCCTGGACGACGTGGCCCCCTGCCGGCGGCGCGCTGATGGTGCGCCTCCTGGTGAGCACCGGGGAGGTGTCGGGCGACCTGCAGGGCGGCCTCCTGATTCGCGCCCTCCATGAGGAAGCCCGGCGGCGAAACCTTCCTCTCCAGGTGGTGGCCCTGGGCGGGGAGCGCATGCGGCGGGCCGGGGCGGAGTTGCTGGCGGATACCACCCGGCTGGGCGCCATTGGCCTGTGGGAAGCCTTGCCGATGGTTCTTCCCACCCTGCGCCTGCAGGGACGCCTGGGTCAATGGCTGCGCCACAACCCGCCGGACGGGGTGGTGCTCATCGACTACATGGGAGCCAATATCAATCTTGGCCTGCGTCTCAAGCGTGTCGATCCAAATGTGCCCATCAGCTACTACATCGCCCCCCAGGAGTGGGCCTTCCGCCTGGGGGAGGGGGGCACCACCCGGCTGATCGGCTTCACCGATCGCATCCTGGCGATTTTTCCAGAGGAAGCCAAGTTCTATGCCTCCCGTGGCGCCACGGTCACCTGGGTGGGCCATCCCCTGCTCGATACCTTGGCCGACCTGCCGACCCGCTCCCTGGCCCGCCAACGGCTGGGCTTGCCGGAAACGACGCCCGTGCTCCTGCTGTTGCCCGCCTCCCGGCCCCAGGAGTTGCGCTACCTCCTCCCCCCCATGGCCGCCGCCGTGGCCCTCCTCCAGGCGCGGGACCCCGCTCTGGAGGTGCTCCTGCCGGCGGGGCTGCCGGGCTTTGAAGGGACCCTGGAGCGGGCCATGGCCGCGGCGGGAGCCCGAGCCCGGGTGGTGCCCGCCGCCGAGGCCGATCGCCTCAAGCCCGATCTCTGCGCCGCCGCTGACGTGGCGCTCTCTAAGTCGGGCACCGCCAACCTGGAGCTGGCCCTGCGGGGTGTCCCCCAGGTGGCGGGCTATCGGGTGAGCCGCCCCACGGCCTTCATCGCCCGCCACCTGCTGCGCTTCAACGTGTCCCACATCTCGCCGGTCAACTTGGTGTTGCGCGAGCGGTTGGTGCCCGAGCTCCTGCAGGACGGGTTCAACCCGGCGGCCATCGCCGCGGCGGTGGCGGAGCTGTTGCCCGCCGACAGCCCGGCGCGGCGACGCCAGCTGGAGGGGTATGGCCGCTTACGGGAATCTCTCGGGGAGCCCGGGGTGACCAGCCGGGCGGCGGCAGCCATTCTGGATCAGGTTGCCGAATCGGGCCGATGCGCTGGATCGCTCTCCTCCTGAGTGCGTTGATGTTGTTGGGGCCCGGGGGCCCCGCCCTGGCGGCCACGGAGGAGGCCGTGCTGGCGGGGGGATGCTTCTGGTGTCTGGAGCACGATCTCGAAGACCTGCCTGGCGTGCTGGATGTGCAGAGCGGCTACAGCGGCGGCAAGGTGGCCCAGCCCACCTACCGCCAGGTGTCCGGGGGCGGCACGGGCCACCAGGAGGTGGTGCGGGTGCGCTTTGACAGCACCAAGCTGCGTTACGACACCCTGCTGCGGGCCTATTGGCGCAACATCGATCCCTTCGATGGCGGCGGCCAGTTTTGCGACCGGGGCGACTCCTACAAGCCGGTGATCTTCACCACCAGCGCCACCCAGGCCGTGGAGGCCCGCAACGCCCTGGTGTCCGCCGCCCGGGAGCTGGGCCGACCCACCTCATCCCTCAAGGTGGCCATCCGCCCCTTGTCGCGGTTCTGGCCGGCGGAGGAGGTCCACCAGAACTACGCCCGCCGCAACGGTCTGAAATACAAGTACTACCGCTGGTCCTGCGGCCGCGACCGGCGCCTGGACCAGGTGTGGGGAGCCCGGGCCCGCACCCGCGAGCGCTGGGTGGCCCGGGGCGAAGCCACCGCGGCCGCGGCCACCAGCGTGCTGCCCGCACCGGCGGAGCCCCAGGCCCCCCATGACGAACCTGCAGCGCATCTGTAGGGAACATGTCGTGTTTTCCCCTGGGCAGCCCCGGAGATTCCCCTTAGCGTGAAGAAGCCCAACCCTCCCCCGCCCTGTATGTATGTGCTGACCATCCGTGACGGTCTGCAAACGCGCCACGTCGGCCCTTACACCACTCCCCAGCTGGCGGCCCAGGATGTGGACAGGGTTTTGGCCCGCCTTGGGGATCGGGTCCATTGGCAGATCCACGAGCTGGAACCCCCGTCCACCCTGCTGCTCGATCAGCGGACGCCCACAAAAAAACGGATGGCGGCCGCCTGAGGATCAGGCGGGCGCTCCTGCCAGGATCCAGCGCACCAAGGTGCGCACGCCGAATCCGGTCGCTCCGGCCGGGTCCTCACCGCGGCCCTTTTCGCTCCAGACGGTGCCCGCGATATCCAGGTGGGCCCAGGGTCGATCGCCGATGAAGTCCCGCAGAAACAAGGCCGCCGTGATGGCGCCACCCGCCCTTGGACCGGTGTTTTTGAGATCGGCGATGGGGCTTTTCAAGCCCTCCTTGTAGGACGTCCGCAGGGGCATGCGCCAGAGGGCCTCGCCCGTCTCCTGGGCGGCCTGGGTCAGGGCCTCCGCCAGACCATCCCTGTTGGACCAGAGTCCGGCGATTTCCTCCCCCAGGGCGATCACGCAGGCGCCGGTGAGGGTGGCCAGATCCACCACCACGTCGGGTTCCAGTTTGTTGGCGTACACCAGGGCGTCCGCCAGGGTGAGGCGCCCTTCGGCATCGGTGTTGTTGATCTCAATCGTTTTGCCGTTGGAGGCGACCAGCACATCACCGGGGTGGATGGCTCCCCCACTGATCATGTTCTCGCAACTCGCCACCAGCACGTGCACCTCCACCCCCTCCGGACGAAGCTGGCCGATGGCCCGGGCGGCCCCGAGCACCGCCGCGCTGCCCCCCATGTCGTATTTCATCATTTCGATCTGGGAGCCTGGACCCTTGAGGTTGTACCCGCCGGAATCGAAGGTGAGCCCCTTGCCCACCAGCGCCACGCGCCGCTTCACCTCTCCGTCGGGCACGTAGGTGAGGTGGATGAATTTCGGTGGCAGATCGGATCCCTGGGCCACCCCCAGGTAGGCCCCCATCCCCAAGGCCTCGCACTCCGCCCGCTCCAGCACGGTGAGCTGGAGCCCATGGGCGCTGGCGATGGCGGCGGCCTCGGCCGCCAGGGCCTCGGGGGTGCCGCGGTTCGGGGGGGACGCCACGAGTTGGCGCGCTAGTTCCACGCCGGCGCAGATGGCGTCAACGCCCTCCAGCCCCGCCGCCGCTGCGCTGGGCAGGCCCAGCAACGTGCAGCTCTCAGGCCGGTTCTCGGGCTCGGGTTCGCTGCGATAGCGGTGATCGCTGTAGAGCCCCAGCCGGGCAGCTTCCCCCATGGCGGCGGCCGCCGTCTCCGGCACCAGGCCCTCCACCGGCAGGAGCAGGCCGATCTGGCGACAGCCCAACCGGGTGGCGGCCCTCACCCCCAGGGCCGTGGCGGCGCGCAGCCCCGCCAGCTCCAACCCTTCCGGTGTCCCCAGACCCACCAGGGTGAGGTTGCTGGGCACCGCGCCGGGACGGTCGAAACTGACGCAGTCGCCCGCTTTGCCTTTGAAACGGCGCCGTTCCAGCGCCTCCGCGGCGCCCTCCCCCAACCACCGGCCCAACAGGGCGCGGTGCGGGTGCCCGTCCCCGCTGAACAGGCCCAGCACCAACCCATCCCCTGTCCAGCCGTGGATGGGGTCGGCGGGGCCGTCCGCTTCCGCGGCGGGAGGCAAAGGCAGGCAGCGGATGTCCATGGCCCGGGAAGGGGGATCTTGAATCGTAGCCAGGGCCGGGGGGGATCCCTCAGTCGAGCTCGGCGGTGAAGGGGGTGTGCCAGCGGCCGCGGGTTTCCTTGTTGAACGGAGGTTTCCAACGCTGGATCAGGGCCTGCTCCAGGGCGCGTCGCGCCGGGGTGGCGGCGGGGGCCTCACACCAAAAACGGATGCTCAAGGTGGCGGCGAGATCGGCCCGGGCCAGGGCCTCCCGGTAGGCGGCCAGGTAGCTCTTGCAGTCATGGGCGCCTTTCCAGCGCCGATCGGCCCGGGCCGTTTCCCCCACGTACAGCAGCAGCGGTTGGGCCAGGTGCGCCGGGCGATCGAGGACGAGGTAGAGCACGGGGCCCTGGTGGGGTGCCTCGGGCCACCGCCAAAACGCCAGGCTTTGCGCCGGCAGGGCTAGGGGCCGCAAGGCCCGGACCCGCGCCTCGGGGTCCAGGGGGTCGGGCGCCGCGAAGGCCAGGCTGGCCTGTTCCACCGCCCCCCCTTCCGTCCAGAGCGGCGCCTGATAGGTCGCCAGGCGTTCCTGCCAGGCCAGGAGTTGCTGGCGCTCGAAGGTGAGCGCGTCGGGGGCGGGAGCCCCAAGGTGGGGGGGGGAAGGGCTGGAGCTGCACAGGGCCCCCTGGCGGGGCCGGGGGGTCATGG
>JBKCVY010000426.1:0-1448 GCA_046317475.1 Cyanobacteriota bacterium
AATGAACGTCGAACTCCCGCTGGAGGTGGTTTGGATCGAACCCCGCATGGTTTTGCCGTCGCAGACAAGCTGATCCAGTTCCGCTGCGCCACCAGGGATCTGGGCGATCGTCCAATCACGGATGGCCGCACAGAGCACCGCAACGTCCATCTGCTGGAAGAAGTAACGGAACGCCGAATCGGATGGCGGACGCCGCAGCTCGATCCCCAGTGAGCTGGTGAGAGCGATGTGGTGGCGGATGGCGAACCGCTCGAGATCACGAAGGCTCTTGCAGCCACTGAGGATGCCGAGAACAGCGACCAGAAGGAAATACCAGGCCGGGATGCGGATCCCACGTCTCATTCGGATGTCCGGGATGGCGCGCAAGAAACTGATCAGGTCAAGATCGGTTGCGGCAGAAAGGGATTCAGACAAGGGGGACACAGCAATCCCGCCAAGGACACCGTAAGCGGAGCCCCTTGGCCAGACCACTTGGGACGGACTTTAAATCAGCCCTGGAGCTGGCGCCTGCGCCGGTCGATCCGGAGCTGGAGAAGATCGTGCCCTTTTGAGGGCAACCGGGGGCCAGGGGCCCCCTTTTGGGGGCGGGGTGGGGCGGTTTGCGGCAGCCCTCGATCAACAACGGCCAGCGGAACCACCATTGGAGCGTATACACTCTTATGTATCTACATTGGAGAGTGATGGACGCCCTCCCCAGTCGTGTGTTCATGAGCGGCAACAGCCAGGCCGTACGCATCCCTGCCGAGTTTCGGCTCAGCAGCGACCGCGTGCAGATCCGTCGCACTCCGGAGGGGGATCTGATCATCCATCCCTGCCCCATCCTGCGCGGTGAGGCGCTGTTGGAGGTGCTGGTCGGGTTCCCCGACGATTACGTGACCGCCCTGGAGCAGCAACAGGGTGAGAAATGGCCGGTACAGGAACGGGAATCGCTGTGATCCACCTGCTCGACACAAACATCCTCATTTATCTGATCAAGAGGCGTCCGCCGCAGGTGGCCGAGCGCATCAACGCCTTGGCAGAGGAGGACTCCCTGGCCATGTCCTTCATCACCTGGGCTGAACTGCTCCAAGGTGCGGAAGGCAGCCAACGCCGAGAAGCCACCCTCCAGCAGCTCGAGCTGCTGGCCCGTCAGGTGCCCGTGCTCTACCCGGAAGGAGCGGCGATCTGCCGTCACTACGCCGAGCAGGCCACCGCCTTGCGGCGCCGTGCCACACCAATCGGTGCCAACGATCTTTGGATCGCCGCCCATGCCCTTGCCCTCGATGCCACGCTCGTGAGTCACAACCTGCGTGAATTCCGTCGCATTGAGGGTCTGCGGCTGGTGGACTGGGCGACACCGGCATGATCTCGGCTTGACTTCACCCTGGGCTTGGGGGAGCAACGGGACCATCCAACTCCGCCAAGGCGGCATCACCAGACGGAATGCCAACAGGACAACTGTCCACAGC
>JBKCVY010000427.1:0-4069 GCA_046317475.1 Cyanobacteriota bacterium
CTCCACTCCGGCTGCTCGGGCCACCGCTGCTGCACCAACTTGGCCAGCCATGCCAGGAGGCTGAGCCACGCCGCCACCAGGGCGGGACCCAGCCAAGGGGGGACTGGCCAGGCGGAGCTCACGCCGCCTGGTGCATGTGGCTCATCACCCGCAGCTTCATGATCGCCTTGGCCTCCAGTTGCCGCACCCGCTCCCGTGAAACGTTGATTTGCCGGCCGATCTCCGCCAGGGTGAGGGGCTCTTGACCCTCCAGGCCAAAGCGCAGGCGCAGGATTTTTTGCTCTCGATCGTTGAGTTGGGCCAGCCAGGTGGTGAGGTGTTCCTTCTGGAGGTGGCTGTCCATGGTGTCCAGATGGCTATGGCTGGCGGGGTCCGCAATCAATTCGCCCAGGGTGCTGCGGTCCTCCTCGCCACGGGCATGGGCGTCGAGGGAGGCGCAAGGGGCGGTTTGAGACATCAACTCCTCCAGCTCCTCCGGCGCCATGCCCATGCCGTGAGCAAGCTCGAGCCGGTTGGGCTGGCGACCCAAGCGATGGGAGAGCTCCCGGGTGATTCGACGCAACTTGGAAAGTTTTTCGCTGATGTGAATAGGCAGACGAATGGTGCGGGCGCTGTTGTCAATGGCGCGTGTCATGCCCTGGCGGATCCACCAGTAGGCATAAGTAGAAAATTTATAGCCCAAGCCGGGATCAAACTTATCTACAGCGCGCTCTAAACCAATCGCCCCTTCTTGAACAAGATCAAGTAATTCTAGGCCTTGATTTTGATATTTTTTTGCCACGCTTACCACTAAACGCAGGTTGGCCGCCATCATGCGATCCCTGGCGCGCTGCCCCATCCGGATTTGACGCTTTTGGCGGGAAGTGAGCTCTTCTTCGGCCAGTTGCAGCAGTGGCTTTGCCTGCTGCACGTGGTGGGCCAACTCAATTTCCTCAGCTGGAGTGAGCAAAGGCACGCGCCCAATCGTCCCAAGGTACCAGCCGATGGAGTCGGTGTTGAGGCGGCCCGTCAGCTTGGCAGCTCCCGTGCGTTGAGACATCCGGGCGGTGGACAGGCCAGGTTCGGCGCGTGTTGTGATGCGACGCTCAATCTTCGCGGCGTCGCCAGGGACGTCCGCCGAAGACTGGGCTGAATGCAGAGGGATCCCCATCACCCTGCTCCTCCAGTTGAGTTTGCGCCGGAATGTAGCAGGATTGAACCGGGTGGACCGTGCGAAACAGGCAGAAATCCTTTAATTGGTTCGGCATGGCCGCTGTTGGGGGGCCGCGACTGGGGGCTTAACTGGATTTCAAGACCAAAACCTGAACCACCCGACCCGGCCGAAGCCACGGATCGGATCAGGGTTGGCTCACCAGGGACGCACTGGAACCGCTCTGCAGCCCACCTCGCCAGCGTTTCATCAGGCTGGCTTGGGCCCGGGTCCCATTGCCCTCCCCCTCTGGCGAGCCCCCGGCGTTCCTCTGGCTATAGGTGCCATCGGGGTTCATGTGCCAGGCGCCCCTGTCATTGAGATAAAGATCCAGCAAAGCTTCCAAATCTTGGATCAGGCTGGCCTCCTCAATCGGTGCCACCGCCTCCACCCGGCGATCGAGATTGCGGGGCATCCAATCGGCGCTGCCAATGAACACCTCGGGCTGACCGCCGTTGCCGAACCAAAACAGGCGAGAGTGCTCCAAAAACCGGCCAATCACGCTCACCACATGGATGGTTTCGCTGATGCCCACCAGGCCTGGACGCAGGCAGCACATGCCGCGAATCACGAGCTCGATCACCACTCCCGCCTGGGAAGCTTCATAAAGCAAAGCAATGATCGCTGGATCAACCAGGCCATTCATTTTCGCCCGAATCCGACCGCCATGACCGGCCTTGGCATGGTCGATCTCCCGCCGAATCAGGGCTTCCATTCCCTTACGCAGGGTAACGGGAGCGACGAGCAATTTGCGAAAACTCTGCTGTTTTGAAAAACCAGTGAGATAATTGAAAAGCTCCACCAGGTCTTCGCCAAATTCAGGCCCGCAGCTGAGCAACCCCAAGTCCGTATAAAGGTTGGCAGTGCGTGAATTGTAGTTTCCTGTGCCAATATGCACATAATTACGCAGGCTTTTTTTCTCCTTCCTCACCACAAGCAAGATCTTAGTGTGCGTTTTAAGACCAATGACGCCATAGACTACATGGACGCCTGAGCGTTCCAGTTGCCGGGCCCATTGGATGTTGTTGTCTTCGTCAAAGCGCGCCTTTAACTCCACCAGCGCCATCACCTGCTTGCCATTTTCAGCCGCCCGTATCAGCGCCGCAATCACGCCAGAGTCCTTGGAGGTGCGATAGAGCGTCATCTTGATCGCCAGCACGGAAGCGTCCTCCGCGGCCTGGTTAAGGAATTCCTCCACAGACGTGGCGAACAGGTCGAACGGGTGGTGCAATAGCACATCACCCCGGCGAATGACGGAAAAGATGCTTTGAAATTCCTCCGCCTTGATGGAGCCATCCTCCAGCAGGGTTTTTTGCGCCCGCATCAGCACTGGCGCCGTTCGCCCTTTATACGGGATATCCTTGAGATCGGGTAGGGGAATGCTGAGCAGGTGCATGAGGTCATCCAGACCGAGGGGGCCGTTGATCCGGTAGACGTCCTCCGGCTCCACATCCGTGCCCTCCATCAACAGCCGCACCACCTCCTCAGGCATCTCATTGGTGACCTCCAGGCGCACCACCTCACCACCAAGCCGTCGTTTGCGCAGCCCCTCCTGCAGGGCTTCCATCAGGTCGTCAGCCTCTAAATCACGCAATTCCAGATCGGCATCCCGCGTGATGCGAAAGAAGTAATGGCCTTCAACCGTCATGCCAGGGAAAAGCATCCCCAGGTTGAAGGCCACCACCTGCTCCAGGGGCACCGCCACGAACAGCGGCTTCGGATGGCGATCACAGAGATGGTTGGGGAGAGGAACAAATCGGGGCAAGATTTTCTGGGGAACCTTGACACGGGCAAATTGTTGCTGTCCCGATTCCGGATCACGAATCAAGGCGGCCACATTTAGGCTGAGATTGCTCATGAAGGGGAACGGGTGGGCTGGATCCACCGCCAATGGCGTCAGCACCGGAAAGATCTCGGAACGGAAATAAGTTGCAAGCCAGTCCTTTTGGCGTTTATTCAGTTTGACGTAATCCAGCAGGTAGATGCCATGCTCGGCAAGCTGGCGCTTGAGAAATTGGCGATAGTGCTGCTGCTGCAAGTCCAGCAGGGGGCGTAGACCACTCTGGATCGCCTCCAGCTGCTCCAGCGGCGTCAGGCCATCATCACTGCGGGTGTTAACTCCGGCCTCCTGCTGTGACTTCAAGGAGGCCACGCGCACCATAAAGAATTCATCCAGGTTGTTACTGAAAATGGCGCTGAATTTCGCCTGTTCCAGCAGGGGCACCTTGGGATCAAGAGCCTGGGCCAACACCCGCTGGTTGAAGGCAATCCAGCTGAGTTCACGGTTGATGTACAGCTCTGGCGCCACGACAGCTGTCGTTTTTTTTGGCTCGCTCATGGACACATCCATGGTCTCTTTCCCCGCCCGCAAATGGATGGAACCGCGCCTTTCGCGGACCCGAATTCAGGCTAGCAATGCTCAATCAGGTCCCTGTGTGCCGCCCGTCACCCGTTCCGCCGCCGCGGGTCCCCCAGCCACGAGAGCGCCCACCGCCAGCAAAACGCCAATGCCGAGCCAAAACGGACTGCGGCGGCCCAGCGTCTCATAGGCCACGCCAGCAAGGACCGGGCCCAAAAAACTCCCCAAACTCTGCAGGCCCTGCAGGCTGCCCAGCGCCGCCCCCTGCCCCTCCTCCCCCAGGCGACGGGACACCAGGGCGCGCAGGCAGGTCGTCACCAGACCAGCGCCCACCGCCAGCCCGGCGACAGCCACAAAGGCCAGGGGCATGGCGGTGCTGGGACGCGTAAGCGGCAACACCAGGCAACCCGCGCCGGCGAACCCCAAGCCGGCCATGCTCAATCGCCATTCTCCCAAGGCGCGCACTAGGGGCCCGATCCGGCGCCCTTGCTCAACCGTCGCCAGCCCAGCCAGCTCACGGA
>JBKCVY010000428.1:0-4509 GCA_046317475.1 Cyanobacteriota bacterium
CTGACGGATCCACCAATAGGAATAGGTGCTGAAGCGATGGCCCCTGGTGGGATCGAATTTCTCAACGGCGCGTGTCAAACCGATGGTGCCTTCTTGAATGAGATCCAACAGATCCAGTCCCTTGCCCTGGTAGCGCTTGGCGAGGTTGACCACAAGCCGTAAGTTTGCGGTAATCATCTGTTGTTTGGCGCGCTCCCCCATTCGCATGGCGCGGCGCTCCGTTTCGTCGTACTCACAGGCTGGTCCCTGGCCGCCGGCACTGGCGCAACGCTCCTGCAGGCCCACCATGGTTTGCACCTTGCGACCCAACGTCAGCTCCTGTTCGGGAGTGAGCAATTGATGGCGTCCGATCTCACCGAGGAAAGCGCTCAGAGAACTGGCCATCGTTCAAAAATACACTTCATTGAAGATAGGGATAAACACTTACAAACGCCAAAGCCACAGAAAAGCTTCAGGGTTTCGTTTTTTTTGTTTATTCATTTTTCCTTCTTTTTTCAACCCGTCCCCGTCCACGTGCCCTTCCCTCCCTCGCCGCGGCGAACGGGGGGTTCCGTCTCCAATCCCACGTCACCTGGCTCCGTGGCTATGGTCCAACGGTCTTTTGATGCCCGGATGGCTGCCCTGACCTCCCTCCCACCCCAGGTGTTGGCCAGTGCGGCCGTCGCCTACACGCACTACCTCAGTTTCATGGTGTGCTTTGGCGCCCTTGTGTTGGAACGTCGCCTGATTCGCGCCAACCCGGAGCGTGGTGATGCCGTGTTGATGGTCATCACGGATGTGGTCTATGGAATCGCCGCCCTCGCCCTGCTTGTGAGCGGCATCCTGCGGGTGGTGCATTTTGGACAGGGCAGTGCCTTTTACACAGAAAATCCAATTTTTTGGTGGAAAGTTGGCCTCTACCTCAGTGTTGGCGCCCTCTCCCTCTACCCCACCATCACCTATATCCTCTGGGCCATTCCTCTCCGCAAAGGCGAATTGCCCCAGGTGAGCGAAGCCCTGGCCCAACGGCTGCGCTGGATTCTCAATATTGAACTCGCCGGCTTTGCCCTTGTTCCCTTTCTAGCCACCTTGATGGCCCGCGGTGTGGGTCTGCCCACCCACTGATGGAGTTCCAGCCCCGCCTGAACCCGCGGGTCTGGGGATTCGCCCTGCTGGCGCTTCTCGCCGCGCCCTCCCCCGCGGCCGCTGAACCAACCACAACCCCTGCGCCCTCGGCGTCCCCGGCAGCACCAGCACTCCTGGAGGGGCCTCCAGGCCAGCCAGAGGCTTGTGCCCTTCCCCGCCGGGGACATCCCCTGGTCGTCTCCCCCCTGCTTCAGCCGGCCGGCCAGCCCCCATCCATCCCCCCCGTCGATTACCGCCAGCGCCTGCACACCACCCCCTTCGGCTGGCCCCTGCAAGCCACCTGGTGCCTGTGGGTGGAGCCAGGCGAGGCGCAGCCATCCCCGACCACGGAGCGGTGGGAAGCGGCCGTGGAGGGCGCCCTGCGGGAATGGCGACGCGTGGTGCCCATCGTGCGGGTCCAGCGGCCGGACCACGCCCATGTGACGGTGTGGCGGCGCCGGCCACCGTTGCGGCTGGATCCCTCGGGCCGGCCGCGCGCCAGCCATGGGCGCGCCACCCTCAGCCTCTGGGAGGTGAACGCCGGTCCGCCGGCCCAGGTGGAGCCCCGGGTGGAGGTGGCCATCAGTCCGGGCCAGCGGTTGGAAGCCCTGCGGGCCACGGCCCTGCACGAGCTGGGTCACGCCTTTGGACTCTGGGGCCATAGCGATGATCCCGCCGACGCCATGGCCGCCGTGCCAGGCCCCCATCCCATCCTCAAACTCAGTCCGCGGGATCGGGCCACCGTGCGCTGGCTCTACGGCCCGCGCACCCCCATGGGGTCAAATCCCTGAAGGGACGCCGTGGTGGTGGTGATAGGGCACGAAGCCCGGTCCGTACACCAGGGCGAGCTGGCTGGGGCTCAAGGCATGGTCCGGGGTGCCCCAGCAGCGCAGGCGTCGGTTGAGGCAAAGCACGCGGTCGCAGGTGCGCCGCACCATCTCCAGATCGTGGGATACCTGCAAAATTGACCAGCCCTCGCCGTGGCGCAGCTGCTCGATCAAGGCGAGAAACGCCTCGCTGGCCTGGGCATCCAGCCCGGTTTGGGCCTCATCCAGCACCAGCAAACGACGGGGGCGCACGACACAGAAGGCCAGCAGCACCCGTTTGAGCTGGCCGCCGGAGAGCTCCGTGAGCAGCCGGGAGGCGAGGTGATCGCTGCGGGTTTTGGCCAGGGCTTCGGCCACGGCGGCCCGGCGCCCCTTGCCGTCTCGCCAAGGGAGGCGCGGGCCAGGAGGATCCCAGCCCATGGCCACAAACTCCCCCACGCTCAGGGGAAGGGCATCTCTCCAGTGGAGGCTGTGGGGCAGATAGGCGATCTGCTGCCGAATCGCGGTGGGCAGCTGGCCCCGGGGTCCCAGCGCATGGCCCAGGATCCGCACCTCGCCGCCGCTGCGGGGCAAGACGCCAAGCAACGCCAGCACCAGGGAGCTTTTGCCCGCTCCGTTGGGTCCCACCAGGGCCGTATCCGTTCGGGCGGCCAAACTGAAGCTCACGTCCTCCACCACCGTGGCTCCCCGTCGAGCCACGGTGAGATGACTGACTTCGAGAATCATTTCCACCATGAACGCAGCCTAAGCAATCCGCCAGCCGCGTCCCGCGCTCCATAGGCTTGGCCTCCCCAATGGATGGATCGGGACGCGACCCCCATGACACAACTGGCCGTGACGGGCGCTTCGGGAAAAACCGGTTGGCGGGTGGTGCGGGAAGCCCTGGACCGCGGCCATCAGGTGCGGGCGTTGCTGCGCCCCACCTCCGTGGCTCCCCCTGGCCTCGAGGGCGCCGAGATCGTTCGGCTGGACCTGAACGACGCCTCGGCCCTGCGGCGGGCGCTCCAGGGATGCGAAGCCCTGGTGATCGCCACTGGCGCTCGTCCCTCCGTGGATCTGCTCGGGTCGATGAAGGTGGATGCCCTGGCCCTCCGGTCCCAAATCGCCGCTTGCAAGGAGGTCGGGTTGGAGCGGGTGGTGTTGGTGAGTTCCCTCTGCAGTGGCCGCTGGATCCATCCGCTCAACCTGTTCGGACTGATCCTGGTGTGGAAACGCGTCGGTGAGCGGTGGCTCGAGGAGAGCGGCCTGCGCTGGACGGTGGTGCGACCGGGGGGACTGCGGGAGTCGGAGGAGGGGTTGGAGCGGGAGGGCGTGGTGTACAGCGGCCCCGACCAGCAGGACAGCCAGAGCATTCCCCGCCGACTTGTGGCCCGCGTCTGCCTGGAGGCCCTCGACACGTCCGCCTCCGAGGGCCGCATTGTAGAGATCACCTCCAGTCCCAACCAGCCCCAGCAGTCCCTGGCCCAGTGGTTGGAGGCCCATCCCCAGGCCGGCTGACCCAACGCGCCGGGACGCGCCAGAAGGGAGCCGAGGCGCCCTCCGCTGGAGGTTCGGTCCCGGGGGCTTGGGAAGGGAAGATGGGGAGGTGACAAGCCCCTCCCGCCGCTGATGCTCCCCAGCGATCTCTCCACCTACACGATCAGCGTTGAGCTGGATGGCACCCGCCACACCTTCAGCGGCCGATCCGACCAAACGGTTCTGGCCGCGGCGGAGGCCGCTGGCATTGCCCTCCCCAACTCCTGCTGCTCAGGCGTCTGCACCACCTGCGCGGCCCTGGTGCGGAGCGGCAGCGTCCATCAGCCTGATGCGATGGGGGTGAAGGCGGAGCTGCGCGAGCGGGGCTTCGCCCTGCTCTGCGTCGCCTTCCCCCGCGCCGATCTGGACGTGTTGGCCGGCCAGGAGGACACCCTCTACGAGGCCCAGTTCGGCCAATACCAGAAATGAATCCTTCCTTGGAGCGTTTGGAGCTGGAGATCGAAGCCGCCCCCGGCCCCCTTCTCCCCCAGGTGCGCAGGGCTCTGGCCGATCGCTTGGCCCCTGAGGAGGAACCCCTGCGCTGGGCCATCACCGCCGTGGAACCACCCTCCACCGGCACGGGTTTGGCCCGGCTTGCCCTGGAGGCGGTGATCCTGCGGATGCCCCGGTGAGTGGGACTGGCGACGCTCCTCCCCTGCCCACCTTGATGGTGGTGCCCACCGGGGTGGGCTGCCGGGTGGGGGGCCACGCGGGCGATGCCTTGCCCGCGGCCCGTCTGTTGGCGGCGGCGAGTGATTGCCTGATCACCCATCCGAATGTGATGAACGCGGCGGCCCTCTACTGGAGCGATCCCCGCATCCATTACGTGGAAGGCTGGGCGCTGGACCGTTTCGCCGCGGGGGAGCTGGCCCTGGCCCCCGGCCGTCGGCAGCGGGTCGGACTGGTGTTGGACGCGGCCATCGAAGAGCCGTTGCGGCTCCGCCACCTGCAGGTGGCACAGGCCTGTGGCGCCAGCCTGGGCCTGGCGATCGGGCCTGTGGTGACCACGGAGGAACCCCTGGGGGTGGGTCTGGCCTGGGGGGGCAGTGGCGCCAGTTGGGGC
>JBKCVY010000429.1:0-5014 GCA_046317475.1 Cyanobacteriota bacterium
CCTTCAAGCTGTTCGCCTACACGGCCGCCCTGCGCTTCGGGATGACGCCCGATGACACGATCAGCGCCCGGGAACGCTGCTACTCGGATGGCTGGCCACCCAAGCGCTTCTGCATCCCGGGCACCGGCGGCGCGATGAGCCTGCGGACCGCCATCACCCGCTCGGTGAACACGGCGGCGGTGGCCACGGCGGAAAAGGTGGGTTTCCCGCGGGTGATTGACACCGCCCGCCGGCTCGGCATCACGGGAGAGATTGGCGAATATCCCTCCATGGTGTTGGGCGCCAACGAAAAGACCGTCCTGGAAATGACGGCGGCCTACGCGGCCATTAACAACCGCGGCCTGTACGTGGCCCCCACACCGTTTGAGGAAATTCTGGGCCCCGATGGCACGCGCCTCTACAGCCGTTCCCTCAAGGCCAAACCCCCTCGCCGCGCCGTGAGCAGCGACGTTGCGGATGCCATGACCTCCATGCTGCAAGACGTGGTGAGCAAGGGCACGGGCACGGGCGCCGCCCTGCCCGATCGCCGCGTGGCCGGCAAAACCGGCACCGCTGAAGGGGCCCGTGACCTGTGGTTCATCGGCTCGATCCCCCAACTCACCACGGGCATCTGGTTTGGCTACGACCAAAACTGGAAAACCGGCAGCAGCAGCGCCCAAGCGGCCTACGCCTGGGGCGCGTACATGCGCCAGGTGACCAAGGATCTGCCCGTGCAGGAGTTTCCCCCCGAGCCGGAGCTCACCAGCCGGTTCATCCCCTACGTTCCCCCCAAGCGCAAAAAGAGCGAAAGCCGGACCCAACCCGTCGCCCCCCGCGAACGGCGCTGGGACGATCCCAGCCTGCAAGATCCCCTGGAGAGATTGGAGGAACCCTCGCGGCGCTGGGTGCCTCCCACCGACGACGCCCCCCAGCAGGGGCGCAGCTGGCAGCCCGAGGAGCCCAGTCGCTGGAGCCAGCCACCGGCGGAATCTCCCCCATCCCGCTCCCCCGCCTATCAGCCCCCCCCTCCCCCATCCAGGGCTCCCGCCTACCAGGCTCCTCCCTCCTCGCCCCCCGCCGCCCCGGCGCCCTCCGCTCCGCCAGAACCCGCGGCGACCGCGCCCATCGCTCCACCCCCTGTAGCGCCCCCGCCCCCGGTGACCACGTCCATTCCGCCACCGCCACCGCCTCCGGCGCCCTGATCCAGGAGCACCGCCGCATAGAAGCCATCCCCACCCCCCTCCCGCGGCCACCAGTGCTCCTGGCGCTCCAATTTCCACTGGCTGTGGCGTTGCAGGGCGGCGGCGATGGTGTCCTGGTTTTCGGCGGGATGGACCGTGCAGGTGGCATAGACCAACCGTCCACCGGGCGCCAGCAGGGGCTCCAGGCCATCCAACAGGGCTGCCTGCAGCACCACCAGCTCCGCCACGCTGGAGGGCGTTTGGCGCCAGCGAGCGTCAGCATGGCGCGCCAAGGTTCCCAAGCCTGAGCAGGGGGCATCCAGGAGGATCCGATCGAAACGCCGCCGCCAGCCTGGCCGTTCCGCCAGCAGCGTGGTGGCGTCCGCGGCCAGGGGACGCAGGCTGCGCAGGCCCAGCCGCTCGGCGTTGGCGTGGAGCCGTTGGAGGCGTTGGGCGGAGCGGTCAACCGCCCACACCTCCCCCCGATCCCCCATCCCCTCCGCGCACTGGCAGGCCTTGCCGCCCGGAGCGGCGCAGGCGTCCAAAACCATTTCACCCGGCTGGGGATCCAGCAGGGGCACGATGCGCTGGGCCTGGCGATCCTGCACGCTCCAGTGCCCCTCGGCGTAACCAGGCAGGGCGCGTGGATCCCCGGGACGATCGAGCAAGGTGATTCCATCCCGGCAATCCGGCAGGCGTTCCGCCCGCAGTCCCACCGCCGCCAGGTCCTGGATCAGGGTGGCCCGATCGGTGCGAAGGGGGTTGACGCGCAGATCCAGGGGAGGGGGGGCCTGGCTGGCGCGGCCAAAGGTTTCCGCCCCACTGGGGCCGGCCCAGACCAGCAGCTCGCGGGCCAGCCAGAGGGGGAGAGAGTGCCGCAGGGCCAAGGCCGCGGCGGCATCCTCCGGCAGGGGCAGCCCCTGCCAGGGGGCGGCATCGGCCGGCAGGGTCTCCCGCAGGCGCAGCATGCCCCGCAACAGGCCATTCACCACGGGCGCCAGCCGCTCCAGCCCTCCCTCCCGAGCCAGCTGCACGGTGGTGCTCACCGCCGCGGCGGCGGGCACGCGCTGGAGGAAGAGCAATTGATACAGACCAACCTGCAGCAACCAGCGCAGCCGCGGCGGCTGCCGTTCCGCCGCCACCCGCCCCCGGGCGGTGATCCAGCCATCGAGCAGGGCCCGTTGACGGATGGCGCCATAGGCCAAATCCGTCGCCAGGGCCCGATCCCGTGGGGACAGGGCGTGGCGGTGGAGGGCGCGGTCCAGGGCGGCGTCGGCGTAGGCACCAGCCGCCACGGCTTGCAGCACCTCCCAGGCCACCCGTCGGGGCTCCAGGCCGGTGGCCTGGGGGGCGGGCGAGGTGGAGGAGATCCCCAAGGGGCTGGCTGTCGGGAATCCAGTCCTAGCGCCGTGGGCTCCGGGCACGCCGGGCCGGGTCTGGAAGGGAAGGCGGCGGCAGGGCCGAGGGCCCGTCCAGCGGGGGGAGCGGCCGAGCGGACTCCGGCCCCCGCCAGCGGTGGCGGTGCAGGGACAGCTGACCCTCCCCATCCACCGTGATGCCTTCCGCCCGCAGCAGTTCCGCCTGAATCCAGTCGCTGCCCTCCCGCGCCAGGCTCAAACTGACCCGACCCTGGGCATTGACGACCCGGTGCCAAGGCAGATCGGAGGGCAGGGGCAGCCGCCGCAGGGCCCAACCCACCTGGCGCGCACATCCCCACGCGCCGATCAGTTCAGCGATTTGGCCATAGGTGGCTAGCTGTCCCTCGGGAATGCGGGCCACCATGGCGTACACCCGCTGGTCAAAGGTGGGCGCCAAGGGGAGGGGGGAACCGGCAGGATCGGTCGATGCCTGTTCCTGGAGTGTTCGGCCCATGCCCCTGCTCCCTCGGCGCTTCGAGCGTCTGAAGACGGTTTTAAACCGGCGCATGGCCGACTTGAGCCTGTTGTTGGAGCAGGTGGAGAAGCCCCACAACCTCTCCGCCATCCTGCGCACCTGTGACGCCGTCGGCGTGTTGGAGGCCCATGCGGTGTGTCGCGGGGGGCGGCTGCCCACCTTCAACAGCACGGCCCAGGGCAGCCAGAAGTGGGTGCCCCTGCGGGTGCACCCCAACGTGGAGGAGGCCGTGGCGGCCCTGAAAGCACGGGGCTTTCGCCTGTATGGGACCGACTTGGGGGTGGAGGCGGTGGATTACCGCGTCTGCGATTTCACGGGGCCCACCGCCTTTGTGTTGGGAGCGGAGAAGTGGGGGTTGAGTGGGGACGCCTCGGCCCTGGTGGATCAGGCGGTGTTCATCCCCATGCGGGGCATGGTTCAGTCGTTGAATGTGTCCGTGGCAGCCGCCACGTTGCTGTTTGAGGCACTGCGCCAGCGACAGGCCGCCGGGCGCGTGCCGGAGCAAGGGGAGGGGATTCCGGCGGAGCGGCAGGCTGATCTGCTGTTCGAATGGGCCTACCCGGAGGTGGCCCAGTGGTGCCGCGAGCAGGGTCGACCTTACCCAGCCCTGAATGGGTCAGGGGAGATCACCGAAGCCCTGCCACGGAGTCGGCGCTTGCGGTGCTGAGGGAGGGGCCCCAACACCCCATGGGGGGAAGCGTTATGCCCGAGGACCGCGTTCAAAGCGGGAGGCGTTCGGCAACAACAGGGCCAAAACCAGGGCCGCGACCTCCAAGGGCAGCCAACGGCCACCGAGCAGGACGACGAGAATCGCGGCGACCGCAATGATCTTTTCCAACAGGCCGATGGTGTCATCGCCGTGGTTATCCCCCACGATCCACAGCAGGCCTCCCGCGAGAAGCAACACCAGATCCATCCACCATGGCATTGGAATTCGCGGAATCAGTGCCACCGAACTGTAGTCAGACCCGTCCCCATCCGCCGCTCCCGCGGATTGGGGGCAGCCCTGACTGTCTTGGTGGCCCGTACGATTGTGTCAGTTGGTTGTGCGATGCCAACCCTTTCCTTCCCGCACCCATGTCGCAATCTCCGCCGAACGATGGTCCCCTGACGGAGCCTGGGGCAACGCTGGATCATCCCCTGCTGTCTTTGGACAACACCATCACGATTGCCGTTGCCGCCCATGGCAACGCCCAGGCCTCAACGGCCTGCCTACGCGGCATTCTCCTCAGTGCCCAGGGTGATTTTGAGTTGATGTTGGTGGACGATTGCTCTCCAGATCGAGACGCCACGATGGAGGCCTTCAACGAGGCCAAACGCCAACATGCCAATACAGTTATCTATCAATCTGTTGGCAAAGCACTGGAATACAGCGGCAGCGTCAATGCCATCTTGTCGCATGCCAAGGGTGATTCTATATTCTTTATTTCGAATGACATCATCACAACGCCCTATTACTTCGCCACCATCCTTGAAATCGCCGCCGCCGATCCCACGATTGGCATCATTCGAGGCAGCTCCAATTTCGTGGACAACGAGCTTGAAAGTCACAATCTCCAGCCGATCCAGCCGATCCACACCATCGAGGATGTCCGGCGAGAAGGGCGGGACGTATCAGCGCTCTTTGGCTGCCATCACATCCCGGACATGTTTCTGACCGGGGATGCCTTCATGGTGACCCGGGCTCTCTTGAACAAAATTGGCACGTTTGACCCCCTATTTTATGGTTATTTTGCCGATCATGATTTTGGCGTACGGGCTCAAGCCGCTGGCTTCCAGACGGTATTGGCCCCAGGAGCCTATGCCTACCACATGCAACAGGCAAATTTAAATTATCTCTCCGATGAAGAACGGGAAAGAAAGTTAAATCGACGCTGGACGCGAGTCATTGAAAACTGGGCACGCTTTAAGGTTAAATATGGTCTTCCTGTTGAGCTTGATTACAGCACAATTAAAGCCAT
>JBKCVY010000430.1:0-3507 GCA_046317475.1 Cyanobacteriota bacterium
CTCCAGATCCACGCCATAGGTGCGCGCCAGATGCAAAACCGTGCGCTCCCTGATGGTGCTCTGAAAGGCGAAGCGATCGTCCAGGAGCCCCTGACGCAGCATCCAGTCCACGATCAGGCCCTCCCGCAGGGCCCGTTCACACACCACAAACTCGCGCATCTGCAGCATCGTCATGGCGGTGTGCAGGATGAGGGCCCCGGGCACGATGATTTCCGCCCGACGCTCGTTGATGCCGGGCAGCTGGCGGCGTTGCTCCAGGGGCAAGGCCATCAGTCGCGTCAGCAGCCCATCGACGCGGGCTCGTCCCAGGCGGTAGCCCTGCAACCGCATCGGGGCGCGCCCCTCCTCCGCCGCCCCAAGGGCGGCCATGGCCAAGGCGGTGCCACTGGTGGCCACCATCAGGGGTTTTTCCCCCGGTTGGAGGGCTTGCTTGACCATGGCCACCGCCGGGTCCAGAGCCCCCTGGATGTACGCCTCCAGACAGGCCCGGCGCGCGGGAGGCATGGGGTCCTCCTGACAAAAATCCCGCTGGAGGCGAACCGCGCCGATCCGCGTGCTAGTCAGCACACGGGCGTCCGAGCCATCCGCCAGGATCAACTCCGTGGATCCGCCGCCGATGTCAAGAATGAGGTGGGGCGCCTGGCCGAAGGCCATGCCAGACAACACCCCCAGGTAGATCAGCCGGGCCTCCTCCGGGCCACTCACCAAATCCACCGCCAATCCCAGCTGATCCTCAATGGCTTGCAGCACCTCCCGCCCGTTGGGAGCCTCCCGCACGGCGCTGGTGGCCGCCGTGAGAATTTGTTCCACCCCATGGCTTTGGGCCAGGTCGCGGCAATGGCGCAGGGTGAGGAAGGCCCGCTCAATGGCCTCCCCACCCAGATCCCCCGTTACCGGATCCCGTTCGCCCAGGCGGGTGGTGGATTTTTCTGCCAGCAGCACGCGAAAGCTGTGCAGCGCTGGGTCCACCGCCGCGATGAGCAGATGGATCGAATTGGTGCCGATGTCGATGGCGGCCACCCGCCGTTCCCCGGGGGGGGATGCCCCCGGGACGGGGATCGATGCCGAAGACCCATGGATGCCCATCGGGACCATGCGGGGTGCAGGCGGCGCCACTTTGCCATTGAGAGTTCCCAACCGCCCGCTCGCCGCAGCAATCCGCAGTGCTCGTGGACCGATAATCTAGGTGCATGGTGGCCACCTGGTTGGAACTGCTGCGCTGGCACAAGCCCAGTGGCAGGTTGATTCTCTTGATCCCCGCCGGCTGGGCGCTCTGGCTCAACCCCCTGTCCCCCCCCCCGTCGCCGTTGGTGGGTTGGATCGTGCTGGGGGGCCTGGCGGTGAGTGGTGCTGGCTGCATCGCCAATGATCTTTGGGATCGGACCATCGACCCCCTGGTGGACCGCACCAAAACCCGCCCCCTGGCCGATGGACGCATCCGCGTGGGCACCGCGCGGGCACTCCTTCTGGTCTGCCTGTTGGCTGCGCTGGCCGTTCTCTTCGCCCTGCCCGGCCCATCCAGGCCCCTCTGCGTGGTGTTGGCGCTGGCCTGCCTGCCGCTGGTGCTGCTCTATCCCACCGCCAAACGCTGGTTTCCGTTGCCCCAACTGGTTCTTGCCCTGTGCTGGGGGTTTGCCGTGCTGATTCCCTGGGCCGCCCTCAGCGGTCGTGAGGGATTCGCCATGGGGTCCGGGGGTGCCGCCCTGGCGCTCACCTGGTTGGCGACAGTGCTGTGGACCTTCGGCTTTGACACCGTCTACGCCATGAGCGACCGGGACGATGACCGCCGCATCGGCGTGCGCAGCAGCGCCCTCACCCTGGGCGCCAGCGCTCCCCTTGTGGTGGGTGTCTGCTACGGGGTGACCGCCGCCGCCCTGGCCGGCGCCGCCCTGCTGCGGGGCCTTGCCCATCCCCCCTTTTGGCTGCTTTGGACCCTCGCGGCCGTTGGCATGCAGCGGGAAGCGGCGCTGTTGCGCCGCCCCTCCCTCCCCAGGGCCGCCTACGGGCAGCACTTCAGCCACCAGGTCATTCTGGGCAGCCTGTTTCTGCTGGCCCTGTTGGTGGGCCACCCATGAGTCCCCCCACCCGCGGACCCGTCCTTCCCCCGCCCCTCCGCACAGGCGACCAGGTGCGACTGGTGGCCGCCAGCTCCGCCTTGGCGGACGCCACGCGTCTGGAGGCGGGCATGGAGATCCTGCGTCGCTGGGGACTGGCCGTGGAGGACAGCGCCCCAGTGGTGGGAAGGCGATGGGGGTATCTGGCGGGCCGCGATTCCCAACGGTCGGCGGATCTCCTCTGGCGGGGCCCGAACGGCCAGCCGGCGCCGCTATGGGCCTGCGTTCGCGGAGGCTGGGGATCGGCCCGACTGCTGCCAACCGACGGCGCCAGCGCGCCGCCCTGGCTGGATCGGGGTGACCCACCCCAATGGCTGCTTGGCTTCTCGGATGTCACTTCCCTGCTGTGGGCCCGCTGGGCCCGGGGCTGGAGTGGTGGCGTCCATGGCCCCCTGCTCACCACCTTGGCCGGCGAACCGGCCTGGAGCCAGGACCGCCTGCGCGACCTGTTGTTTGGCCGGGGACTCCCGCCCCTGGAGGGCACCCCCTGGGTGGGGGGTAGGGGGGAAGGCCCCCTGCTGGTGGCCAACCTCACAGTGGCCACCCATCTGCTGGGCACGCCCCACCTGCCGGATCTGAGGGGCGCCATCCTCGTGTTGGAAGACGTGGGAGAAGCCCCCTACCGATTGGAACGGATGCTCACCCACTGGCGGCTTTGCGGAGCGTTGCAACAGGTGGCGGGGATCGGCTTGGGACGGTTCAGCCATTGCGTCGACCCGGACCGCGGCGGGGACGATCCGGCCTCGTTCTTCACCGCTGAGCAGGTGCTGCTGGAACGAACGGCCGATCTGGGCATTCCCGTCGTGGCCGATCTGCCGGTGGGGCATGACCCTGGCAATGCCGCCCTCCCCGTGGGGGTGTGGGCCCGCTTGGACGGAGACGGGGGCCGCCTCGACGTGGAGCCCTCCTGGGGTTGAGCCTCAGGCGTGTTGACGCGGGGGCCAGGGGGGAACGGTGCTGGGATTGCCATTGCGCATGGCATGGAACGCAGGCGAGAGAATCTCCACTCCGGCGGCGGCGAATTGGTCCTGGATGGCCCCGAGCAAGTCCGTGCGAATTTCGCGGTAACTGAGCTCCGCAGGCACGGACACATTGAGCTCGTAACTGATGTGGAAATCGTTCAGGGACATCTGAAGCACATAGGGCGCGGGTGCGTCGGCGATGCCCTCCACGGAGTGGGCGGCCGCCAGAAGCAAGGCATGCACCTGGCGCCAAGGCACGTCGTAGCCAATGGTGACCCCCGTGGCCAGGGCCACCGGCTTGGCCCCCTCCCGGCGGCTGAAGCTGTAATTGATGATCGGCGAGGCGATCACGGAAGCGTTCGGGAGGCTCACCACCTCACGGCGAGGGGTGAGGATGCGCGTCACGAGCAGATCCTTGCCCTGCACCATCC
>JBKCVY010000431.1:0-1816 GCA_046317475.1 Cyanobacteriota bacterium
GATCCACGATCGGGAACGGGTACCGCACACCGAGCACGCAGCCGGCGGCCTCCTGTTCGGCCCGCGTCCTCCGCCAGGGCGTCTGCAGATGGGCCAGGGGCACCCGCGCCAGTTCCGGCACCCATCGGCGCACGTACGCGCCGTTCGGATCATGGTCCAAACCCTGTTTGACCGGGTTGTAGACGCGCACGGTGTTGATCCCGGTGGTGCCAGCCTGCATTTGGCACTGGTTCCAGTGGATGCCGGGCTCATAATCGACAAATCGCCGGGCCAGCACCAGACCGCTGTCCCGCCAATGGATCCAGAGGTGATAGCTGGCCACCGCCATCAGCAGGGCCCGCATGCGGAAATTGATCCAGCCCTCCGCCGTCAACGCCCGCATGCAGGCATCCACGAAGGGCAGGCCCGTGCGGCCATCGCGCCAAGCCGCCAGGCGCTCGGGATCGGTGTGCCGCAGGCCCTCGTAGGCGGGGTGGGCGTCACGGAACTCCAACTCCGGCTCGCTTTCCAGCTTTTGCATGAAGTGGCAGTGCCAATGGAGGCGCTCCTCAAACGCTTTAGGCCCCCCCCGCCGGCGGCTGGCCCACACCACCTCCCGCAGGGAGAGGGTGCCGAAGGCCAGATGGGGCGACAGACGGGAACAGCAGTGCGGAGCTGTCAACGGACTGGACAACCCCCTGGCATAGCCCCGGCCCCGCTCGGCGAGAAAGCTGTTCAGGAGCTCCAGCCCGGCCGCCCGCCCACCTCGCTGGCGGCCGGGGCAGGGATCCGGCGGCAGGGCCAGTTCGTCCGGCCCGGGGAGGCCCCCGGGGGGCAGGGGCGCCAGATCCCCGTCGGCCACACCCCTGAGGTGTTTTGGCGCCGCCAGGGGCGCCTGGCCCAGCCGCTCCTCCCAGCGCCGCGCCCAGCCGTCCCGATCCCCCAATGCCCGCACCACCCCCGTCTGGGGCCGCTGGTGCCAGGGGATGCCCCGGGCGCGACACCAGGCGGAAACCGCCCGATCGCGGGCATAGGTCCAGCCGTTGCCGGTTTCCTCGTGGCTCCAGAGGGCGTCGAAGGGCACCTGGTCGTGGAGCGCCGAGAGGACGGGCACCATCTCCCCCACCCGCACCACCAGGGGAGCGCCCAGACGGGCCAGCTCATGCCGGAGCGCCTCCAGCGACTCCAGGCAAAAGGCCCATTGGCGGGCGGAGGCATCGGGCTGGGCCCAGAGGCCGGGCTCCACCACCAGCAGGGGCAGCACCGGGCCGCGCTGGGCCGCCTCCCGCAGGGGGCCGTGGTCGCACGCGCGCAAATCGCGCTTGAAGAGAACAACCTGCACGGGCTCCATGACCGAGCAGGTTATCGGCCCTGGTGGCGGCGGCGGGGATGGGCTCCCGGGTGGCTACGGGACGTTGCGTGCGCCGACTGGCAGGGGACGCGCGAACTCCCGACGAGAACGTTGGGCAACTGTGACAACCTCAACTGAAAAGCGGGAGTACTCTTTTGCCAAGCGAAGCATTCCAGAACAGCCATGAATCGCTATAAAGTTTTTCATCGTACAGATTATTTCTACTCTGGACACGTCGTGCTTGGTCCCCATGCCCTGCGCCTGCGTCCCAGGGCAGGGCACGACCTCAGAATTGAGTCCTCCATGATCACCATCCAACCAGAGGCCTTTCTGCGCTGGCACCGCGACGTCGAGGATAACTGTGTTGCCATCGCAACCTTTAACACTACCGCAGACCATTTACACATCGAGAGCAAGCTAATTGTTGAACAATACGATCAGCAGCCGCTTGACTTCATGGTAGAGAGCTATGCTGTTTATTATCCC
>JBKCVY010000432.1:0-13871 GCA_046317475.1 Cyanobacteriota bacterium
CCCCAGTTCAGTCAGGCGATGGCGACCCTCCCAGCGGTGGACGTGCGGGGCTTGAGCCATTGGTACGGCCATGGCTCGACCCGTCGCCAGGTTCTGCAATCGGTCGACCTGGTGATCGAGCCGGGAGAGGTGGTGTTGCTCACGGGGCCCTCAGGCTGTGGCAAAACCACCTTGCTCACCTTGGTGGGAGCCCTGCGCCAGGTGATGGAGGGCTCCGTGCGGGTGCTGGGCCAGGAGCTCAATGGCTGCCGGCGGAGTGAGCGCCAACGCCTGCGCCAGAGCATCGGCATGATCTTTCAGGGCCACAACCTGCTCCGTTGCCTCACCGCGGAGCAAAACGTGCAGATGGGATCGGATCTGTTGCCAGGCCCGTCCTATCGGGCGCGCCGCGATCTGGCCCGCCAGAGGTTGCGGGCGGTGGGGCTGGAGGACCATATGGACAAGCTTCCCCATGACCTCTCCGGCGGGCAGAAGCAGCGGGTGGCCATCGCCCGCGCCCTGGCCGCCCAGCCCAGGCTGTTGTTGGCGGATGAACCCACCGCCGCCCTGGACAGCCGCACGGGCAGGGATGTGGTACTGCTGTTGCAAACCCTGGCCCGCGAACAGGGCTGTTCCGTGCTGATGGTCACCCATGATCCCCGCATCCTGGATGTGGCCGACCGTCTGGTGCAGATGGAGGATGGACGGCTTTGGAGCGAAGCTCCTCTCCTCTCCGGGGGACGGTCGATCGTTGGCTAGGCTGATTCCTTCTGATTCCCCTGCCTTTCGCGCATGGCCAAACGCCGCAATCTCAAGAAGGAAAAACAGGAGCGCAACCGCGCTTATGCCCGCAAGTTCAAAAAGCGCAAGCTCCGCAATGACGGCCGCGGAGAAGGCGCTGGCAACGGGGTGACGGGCACGGCCAGCAATGGCGGTGCCGCCGACTGATCCCGCGCCCGTTGGTGCTCCCCTCGGGAGCGTTGGTCAGGGGGGATCCAGCGGGTCCCCCCTCTTTCATGACGGTCACATTCATGTTCCTCAGCGTCGTCATCCCCACCTACAACCGCCTGCCGATCCTCACCAAGTGCCTGCGGGCCCTGGAGGAGCAGGTGGTGGAGCCCCCTATCGACCGCTATGAGGTCGTGGTGGTGGACGACGGCTCCAGCGATGACACCGTGCCGTGGATGCGGGCCCAGGCCGCGGCCTTTCCCCATGTGCGCCTGGTCCTCCAGCGGCATGGCGGGCCGGCGGAGGGTCGCAACCGGGGTGTGGCCGAGGCCCGCGGTGACGTGATCGTCTTCATCGACAGCGACCTGGTGGTGACGCCAACGTTTTTGCTCTGCCACGCCCGGGCCCTTGCAGCAGCCTGGCGACAGCGGGGCGACCAGCTCTGTTTCACCTACGGCGCCGTGGTCAACACGGCCAATTTCGACCAACCCACCAGCGAACCCCACAAACTCACGGACCATTCCTGGGCCTATTTCGCCACCGGCAACGTGGCCATCCAGCGTGGGGTGTTGGAGAGGGCCGGCCTGTTTGACACGGGCTTCCACCTCTACGGCTGGGAAGATCTGGAGCTGGGGGAGCGGTTGCGACAGCTGGGCGTTGCGTTGGTGCGCGCCCCGGAGGCGGTGGGCTACCACTGGCATCCCGCCCTGTCCTTGGAGCAGATTCCGGATCTGGTGCGGGTGGAGCGGGAACGGGCGAAGATGGCCCTGGTGTTTTATCGCAAGCACCCCACCCGCCGGGTGCGGTTCATCATTCAATACACCTGGCTCCATCGCCTGCTTTGGGAACTGCTCACCCTGGGGGGCCTCATCAATGAACGCAGTCTTCGGCCCCTGCTGCGCTGGCTGTTGCGTCATGGCCAGGCCCGTTGGGCGATGGAGCTGCTGCGACTGCCCTTGAATCGCCTTGGCGTGCGGGAGCTTTTCCTGGAAGCGCGGCGCCAGGGGTTCAGCTGATCGTTTGGTAAGTTGGCCAGGTCAACCCATTCCGCACACCTGCACGTTTCGGGTGATGGGCGCCTCGGCGCCATCCCTGGCAGGTGGAGGCCAACCCGAAACCCAAACAACCCATGGCTGTCGTCACGCTCGCCGAGATGATGGAAGCTGGTGCCCATTTCGGCCACCAGACCCGTCGATGGAATCCCAAGATGTCGCGCTACATCTATTGCGCGCGCAATGGTGTTCATATTATTGATTTGGTGCAGACGGCCGTCTGCATGAACAACGCCTACAAATGGGTGCGCAGCGCCTCCCGCAGCGGCAAGCGTTTTCTCTTCGTTGGAACCAAGAAGCAGGCCTCCGAGGTCATTGCCCAGGAAGCCGCCCGCTGTGGCGCCGCCTACGTCAACCAGCGGTGGTTGGGAGGCATGCTCACGAACTGGAGCACCATGCGCGCCCGCATCGATCGCCTGAAGGATCTGGAGCGGATGGAATCATCGGGCGCCATCGCCATGCGCCCCAAGAAGGAGGCTGCCGTGTTGCGACGGGAGTTGGATCGCTTGCAGAAATATCTCGGCGGCCTGAAAAACATGCGTCGACTGCCGGATGTGGTGGTGTTGGTGGATCAGCGACGGGAAACCAATGCTGTTTTGGAATGTCGCAAGTTGGACATCCCCCTGGTATCGATGTTGGATACCAACTGCGACCCCGATCTCTGCGATGTGCCAATCCCCTGCAACGACGATGCTGTGCGATCCGTGCAGCTGGTCCTCGGTCGCCTCGCGGATGCCATCAATGAGGGCCGCCATGGCTCCCAGGATCGCTCGGAGGAGGAGGGCTGAGCCCCCCTTCCCCAGCGTTAGCTACCACTTGTTGTTCGCTTTCTTCCCCCCTTCCCATGGCTGAGATCAGCGCCAAGCTCGTCAAAGACCTGCGCGATAAAACAGGCGCCGGCATGATGGATTGCAAAAAAGCCCTCCAGGAATCCGCCGGCGACCTCACCAAAGCCGTGGAATGGTTACGCCAAAAGGGCATTGCCAGTGCCGAAAAAAAAGCCGGCCGCACCGCGGCCGAGGGCGTCATCGGCAGCTACATCCACACCGGTGGTCGAGTGGGAGTGTTGGTGGAAGTGAATTGTGAGACGGATTTTGTCGCACGGGGGGAACTTTTCCAGGAGCTCGTGCGCAATGTCGCCATGCAGATTGCCGCCTGTCCCAACGTGGAATACGTCACCACCGATGAGATTCCCCAGGAGGTGGTAGATCGGGAGAAGGCAATTGAAATGGGACGGGATGATTTAGCGGGCAAGAAAGAGGAAATGAAGGCCAAGATTGTGGAGGGTCGCATTGGCAAGCGACTCAAGGAATTGGCCCTCCTCGACCAGCCTTACATCCGTGACAGTTCCCTGACCCTGGGTGAGCTCGTCAAGCAAACCTCCGGCAAGACCGGGGAAAACATCCGGGTGCGCCGGTTTACCCGTTACACCCTGGGTGAAGGGATCGAGGTGGAGCAGAGCGACTTCGCCGCTGAAGTCGCCGCGATGGGCAAGGCGGCCTGAGGTGCGTGAGCCTGTCGCTCCCGCGACCCATCCCCTTGGGGCCATCCAGGCCAAGCTGGAGCAGCAAATTCCCCATCTCTATCGCGAAATCGCCCTCTACTTGCAGGTGCTACGTGAGGTGCTGCCCGCCAGCCTGGATCAGGCCTGTGCCCACATGGCGACCCAGGTTCACCCGCGGCGCTACAACCGACTCTCGCCGCGGGTTCGCCAGCACCTGCACACCCGTCTCCAAACCTTGCTGAAGACCAGTTGCTCCCACCTCACGGTGGAGCAACTGCAAACTCTGGCGTCCCAGATGGCTCGGGAACGCCAGCGCCAGGCCCTGCGGGAGCGGATCGACCGGAGTCCCGGCCAACGACCTACGGGCCGAGGGGATTCCCCCTTACCCCCAGGCTCGGTTCAACTCAGCTTGACGCCCCCCATCACCGCCTACCCCTCGGCCTGGCCCCCCGGGTCCATGGCCGAGGCCTTCGATTCCCCCTTCCCGGATTCAGCGCTGGAGAGCCTCCTGGATGGGGACGAGGAGGACGAGGAGGACGAGGAAGATGAGGAGCATGAGGAGGATGAGGAAGAAGAGACCCAAAGGGCGTCGTTCCCTGCGCTCCTGGCAGCCGCCCTTCTGGTTTCAGGGGAGGGAGGATCCTCTTCGGAGAACTCCCTGTGGGCCAGCGGCCAGCTCCCCCGGGATCCGGTGCTGTTGATCCAATGGCTGGATGGCCTGGATGGGGCCCTCAGCCGACGTCTGCGCAACCTCTCCCACAGCGTCAACATGGAATTGACCCGGGCGGGCCTGGTGCCCGGCCTCGTTCCCGTGCGCCTGTTGGATTCCGTGTTGTCCGGACAAATCGAGTCGCAAGGGGCCCCAGCTAATTTGCTGCGCTTGCCCCTCCTTCCCCATGAGGCGGGACGTCCCCTCCATGCTCCGTTGGGTGTCCTGCTGCGGACCGTGGATCTGGAGATGGAGCAGCCCCGGTTGCGCACCTGCCGCCGTCGCTGGCTGCACCACCGCCAAGAGATCCTCAAAATGGCCGAGTCTTTCCACCGCCTGCAGCGTCGCCTTCAGGCCCAACACGCCGAACGCCTGTGGCGTCACGACAGCCAGTTGAATCCACCCAAGGGGACCTGACCCATCCCGTGCCAGGCCTCCGCGCCTGGTGTTCCCCGCTGCAAAAGGCCTGTGAGCTGGAGGCCGCCCACGGCTTTAGCGATCTGCGGGGCCGGACGGACACCTTCAGCGGGTTTGTACGGCGCTCCCTCAGTACGCCACCAGAGGGGCTGGAGGCGGAAAATTTGCACCAGCTCGCCAGCCTTTGTCAGGGCTTCAGCCGGTACGACCAGAGCAGCCCCTCCCAACGGCAGAGCTTGGTGCGCCAGCTCCGCCAGGGGCTGCACCAGCTGCAATGCAGGCTCAGACCCGCCCTGCCGGTGGCGCCTCCCCGCCTGCGGCTCGCCCCGTCGGCCACCAGCGGTGCCGCGCCACCAGCCTCCCCGACGCTGGAGCCCTCCACACCCCTCGCACAGGTGCCCGGCATGGGCCCAAAACTGGCCACCCGGCTCGCCAGCCTGGGGCTGTTTCAAGTGGAGGATCTACTGCGGCACTACCCGCGCGATTACCTCAATTACGCCAACCTGGCCCGCATTGGCTCCCTGGTGGCGGGCAGCACGGCCACGGTGGTGGGCACGGTGCGTCGCTGCCACACCGTGATCAGCGCCAAAAATCCCAACCTTTCCATCCTCGAGCTGCAGCTGCAGGATGTCACAGGCCGTCTGAAGGTGAGTCGTTTTTTCGCCGGACGCCGCTTTGCCAATCCCGCCTGGCTGAAATCGCAACAGCGGCTCTACCCGCCTGGCTGCACGGTGGCCGTGAGCGGCCTCGTCCGCGAAACCGCCTGGGGCTTGAGCGTCCATGATCCGCTGATCGAAGTGCTGGACAGCCCCTCCAGCCCCGTGCGGTCGGAACAGATCGGTCGGCTGGTGCCGGTGTACGCCCTCACCGAGGGGCTGACCGCCGAGGCCCTGCGCCAAGCCATCGCCAAGGTGCTGCCACTGGTGCGGCACTGGCCCGATCCGCTGCCCCCAGCGGTCCGGGAAGCGCTGGCGCCCTTGCCCAGCCGTTCCGACGCCCTCGCGCAACTCCACCGCCCCAGCGATCCGATCCGTCTGCGGGAGGCCCGTCGCCGCTTGGTGTTTGACGAGTTTCTGCTGTTGCAGTTGGCCATTGCCCTGCGCCGTCAGCGGATGAAAGCCCGGACCGCCCCCAGCCTCCTGCCCCACACCGGCGAGGGCGGCCTGGTGGGACGCTTGCTGGCGCTCCTGCCTTTCCCGCTCACGGAGGCCCAGCAGCGGGTGCTAGGGGAAATCGTGGACGATTTGGCCAAGCCCCAGCCCATGGCCCGCCTGCTGCAGGGCGATGTGGGCAGTGGCAAAACGGTGGTGGCCTTGGCGGCCCTGCTTACGGCCATTGATTCCGGTTGCCAGGGGGCCCTGATGGCCCCCACCGAAGTGTTGGCGGAGCAGCACCTGCGCAAGCTCCAGCCCTGGTTGGCCCAGCTGCATGTCAGCACGGGGTTGCTCACGGGCTCCACCCCCGCTCGCCGCCGCCGTGAGCTCCTGCAGGACCTGATGAACGGCCAAGTGCGGCTGCTTGTGGGCACCCACGCCCTTCTGGAGGATCCGGTGCGGTTCCAGAGGTTGGGCCTGGTGGTGGTGGATGAGCAGCATCGCTTCGGTGTGCACCAGCGCAACCGTTTATTGGCCAAAGGGTTGGAGCCCCATCTGTTGACGATGACCGCCACCCCCATTCCCCGCACCCTTGCCCTGTCCGTGCATGGGGATTTGGACGTGAGCCAAATTGATGGCCTGCCGCCGGGCCGCACGCCCGTGCGGACCCGCCTGCTGCGGGCGGACCAGCGCCAGGAGGCCTGGCGTCTGATCCGTGAGCAGGTGGCCCTGGGACAACGGGCCTATGTGGTGCTGCCCCTGGTGGAGGACAGCGAGAAGGTGGATTTGCGCTCGGCGGTGGAGGTCCATCGCCAGCTAGCCGACGACACCTTCGCCGATCTCACCGTGGGCCTGCTGCACGGACGGTTGACCAGTGAGGAGAAGCAGCGGGCCCTGGGCGCTTTCGCGACGGGAGCCACTCAAGTCCTGGTGAGCACCACCGTGGTGGAGGTGGGGGTGGATGTGCCAGAGGCCAGCGTGATGGTGATTGACCACGCGGAGCGCTTTGGCCTGGCCCAACTCCACCAGCTGCGTGGGCGGGTGGGCAGGGGGGCCGCCGCGTCCCATTGCCTGCTGATTAACGCCAGCACCAATCCCCTCGCTCGGCAACGGCTCGATGTGCTCGTGCGCAGCACCGATGGCTTTGAGATCGCCGAGATGGATCTGCGCCTCAGGGGGCCGGGCCAAATCCTGGGCACCCGCCAGTCTGGGCTGCCGGATCTGGCCCTGGCGTCCCTCAGTGAGGACGGGGAGGTGTTGGAGGAGGCCCGTCGGGTAGCCCACGAGCTGGTGGCGCGGGATCCTGGGTTGGACAACGCCCCCCTGCTCCGCGAAGCCCTGCGCCACCAACGACAACGGTGGCAGGAGGCGGCCCAACTCAACTAGGTTCAGGGCCCCTCCCCGCGACCATGGCGCTTCGCCCCTGGAGCCCGATTCCCATCGTCGACCAGGGGGATCCCCTGCGCCCCCTTCCCGCGGCCCTGCACCGTTTGGAACCCCACCCGTACGCCTCCCTCGGAGCACCCTATGGGGAAAACGCCTGTCCGTTTCGTCTGCGTCTAGGGGTGGTGGAGCGTCTGTTGGAGGCCCAGCGCCACCTCCAGCGGAGCGAGCCCCACTGGAGGCTGGCGATTTTTGACGCTTGGCGGCCGGTGGCCGTGCAGCGGTTCATGGTGGCCCACGCCACTGCCGAAGCCTGTCGGGAGAGGGGGCTGGATCCGGGGGGTTCTGGTCCGGCCTGGGATGCGGTGCGGCGGGAGGTGGGGTTCTTTTGGGCGCCTCCGAGTGAGGATCCGGCCACGCCTCCGCCCCACAGCACCGGCGCCGCCGTGGATCTCACCCTGGCCGACGCCAGCGGCCAGCCCCTAGACATGGGTGGGGCCATTGATGCCATTGGTCCCATCTCCCATCCCCTTCACCATGCCGCCGCGGCCCTCCGAGATCCCCATGGGGAGCCGGCCCGTTGGCATCGGCGGCGTCTTCTGCTGATGGACGCGATGGGGGGGGCGGGCTTTGCCCAGCATCCCGGGGAATGGTGGCACTTCAGCTATGGAGACCAGCTCTGGGCTTGGCGCAGCGGCCAGCCCCAGGCCTTCTATGGGCGGGCTGGGGAGGAGGCGGAGCCTGGGGCGGCGAGGGCGGGGGTTGGGCCCAGGTCCAGTTCGGCGGTCAAGGAGCCCACCTGATCGGCGCTCAGCAGACCTTGGGCTTGGCAATCCCGCAACGTATCGCGGGTCATGGCAGCCTGGAGTTGGAGGAGGCGCGCCCGCACCACCTCCGGTTGATCCTCCCAGGGCAGCAAGTTGGCGCGGTAGGCCCGGCGGATGGTGTCCACCTGACAGGCCTCCCTGTCGGGCTCGTAACGCTTGGTTTGCCCTTGGCCGGGACGGCCAGCCACCAGTCCCGCCAGGATCCCCACCGCCAAGGGGATGCAAATCATGGCGCCGATCCGGCCAGCGAAGCTGGCGCGGCGACACCCGTTCTTCGTGATCTGTTCCAATCGAACCGAGCCAAGCGCGCAGCGTGGCAGCCATCTTGGCGGTCGCTGGCCGCGGTGAGTCCCTCTGTCAGCGCCTGAGATCCTGGCCCGCCCCCACCACCTGGGACCACGCTTCCATACAGTCGTGTGCAGCACACCCGCGCCTGGGCGCCAGTGGATGGCCTCATTTTTGTTGGAGATCGGCACTGAGGAGTTGCCGGCTGACTTTGTCCGTCTTGCCCTTCCCCAGTTGGAACACCAACTCCAGGAAGACTTGGCCGCCCTTCGGCTGCCCCACACCTCCCTAAGGGCCATGGGCACGCCGCGCCGGCTGGCCGTTGTGGTGGAGGGTCTCCCGGATCATCAAGCGGATTCCCTGGAGGACCGCAAGGGGCCCCCGGCCCAGCAGGCCTTCCGTGATGGTTTGCCAACGGCTGCGGCGGAGGGCTTTGCCAGGCGCTGCGGGGTTGGCGTGGATCAACTGGAGGTGCGTGACACCGCCAAGGGTCCCTTTGTCTTTGCGTTGATGCGGGAGCGGGGACGCCCCACCGCGGAGGTTTTGGCCGATCGCATCCCCGGTTGGATCTGGAGTCTGCAGGGGCGTCGCTTCATGCGTTGGGGCCAGGGGGAAGGCCGGTTCAGCCGGCCCGTGCGGTGGCTTGTGGCGTTGCTGGATGGGGAGCAGATCCCCGTGCGACTGGTTGGTTGTGATCCACCGATGGACAGTGGAAGGTGGAGCCGAGGCCACCGTCTCCAGCCGGAATCGTTGGCCATCCCCTCGGCCGAGGCGTATGTGGATACCCTGCAAACCGCTGGTGTGCTGGTGGATCGCCGGGCGAGGGCGGCAACGATCATGCGTCAGCTGGCGGCGGCGGCGGCGCGGGATGGAGCCCTGCTGGATTTGCCAGACGCTCTTTATGAGGAGTTGGTGGATCTTGTCGAGGAACCACGCGTCATTGAGGGAGGAATTGACGCCAATTTTCTTTCCCTTCCCCCGGAGGTGCTGCGCACGGTGATGCGCGCCCATCAACGCTATGTTCCCCTGCTGCGGGCAGATGCCCCCCATGACCCGTTATCGCTGAGCGCTGAAGCGGCCCTGTTCCCCCGTTTTCTCTGTGTGAGCAACGGGGTGCCAGGGGCGGAAGATACGGTCCGGAGGGGGAATGAGCGGGTGTTGCGGGCCCGCTTGGCCGATGCGACCTTCTTTCTCCATGCCGACTTTGCGGTCGCCAGCATTGACCGGAGGGAGGCACTGGCCCGGGTGACGTTTGCGGAGGGACTGGGGAGCTTGCGGGATCGAACGGAACGGTTGGAATGGTGCACGGATGTTTTGTTAGGAGCCTTGGGATTAACTGGGGAGACAGTGAACCAGGCCAGGCGAGCCGCCCATCTGTGTAAACATGACTTGGTCAGTCAGATGGTGGGTGAATTTCCTGAACTACAGGGAATAATGGGGGCAAAGTATTTACTTCACGAAGGCGAAAGCAGGCCCGTTGCCCTAGCGGTGTTAGAACATTATTTACCTCGATTTACTGGTGATGATCTACCAACATCCCAGCCGGGTGGAGTTCTAGCATTGGCTGAGCGCTTAGAATTATTACTCAGTATCTTTTCGAAGGGAGAGCGACCAACCGGATCTTCTGATCCCTATGGATTGAGGAGAGCGGGCAATGGATTTATACAAATTTTTTGGCATCACCACTGGGAACTTGACGTGCCAGCCCTCCTGGTTCGTGCAGCTCAGGAGTGGCAAGCCCAACTCCCCCAACTCATGGTGGACGCCGAGAAACTCGCAACAGACCTGGCGGAATTTCTGCGTCAACGCATTAACAGCCTTCTGGAGGAAGAGGGATTTGATCCAGATATAGTGCAGGCCATACAGGGTCGCCTTAATGGTTCGCGTGAGCGTTTGTTGCGCGGAATATGTGATGCGAAGAACCGTGCAACTCTGCTTCGATCGCTCAGGGAGCAGGGGAGACTTGTTAACATTCAAGCTGTAGCGCAAAGAGCTTCACGACTGGCGGAAAAAGGGAAATTACCGATGGATGTCCTGCGGGTTGACGGTGTTATTGATAGCACACTTTTTGAACGCAAGAGCGAAGCTGATTTTCTTCAAATTCTCAAGGAATTAACTCCTCTGGCAGAGTCAGATCGCAGCTATGCAGAACTCGCACACAGACTTGCGGACAGTGCGGCAACGCTCAATGAATTCTTTGATGGGCCGAACAGTGTAATGGTTATGTGCGAGAACGAAGGAAAAAGGAATAATCGTCTCAATCTTTTGGCTGTTTTTCGCAACCAAGCCAATGTCCTAGCAGATTTTGATCGACTCGTGAACTAGTCTACTTGGATGGAATGAATAGCTTTTAATAATCCATCGGTCACGGACTCAAAGGAAAATTTAAGGACATGTTCGGATGCGTTGATCCCCATCTGCCTTAATTTATCCGGATTATCGATTGCGTGCATTAAATAATTATTTAAGGCCTGTACATTCCCGGTTGGATAGACCCAGCCAGTTGTGTCAGGAATAACCAAATCCGGCCAGCAGCCAACATGATCACTCACCAAAACCGGACAGGAGAGATTCATCGCTTCATTAATCACCAAGCCCCAGGTTTCATTCTGAGAGGGCAAAACAAGCAGATCTGAAGCCGCATAGATGGATGGCATAACAGACTGGTTTTGGAAGTCTAAAAAGTGAATATCGTCACCAATGTTTCTGCTCAACTTTACCAATTTCTTTTTTAACTTCCCGTCACCCACAAACAGGAGCGCAGCACGCTCACGCAGATTTTCAGGCAAATTAGCAAATGCAAAAACCAAATCTATTGGCCGTTTGAGAGCAATCAGTTTGCCTACAAACGAGATTAAAGTTTGATCATCTCGAATCTTCAGTCTCTCCCTTAAACTTTTTGCCTCACACACGGCATTCGGCCTCGCATCTCGGAAACGTTTGTTATCTATGGCGTGTGGAGCTCGAAATAATTTACGTCGAGGCACACCAGAAGCGAGTATGTATTTGCGGTTATTCACGCCCACATCAAGAAAACCAGAGAATCTGGAAAAAATAATTCTGCGAATCCATCTGGCAAAGAAGACATTGAATGTGCCTATACGTCCGACATCGTGGGAATCTCCTCGGAAAAGGATCGGGATAGGCCAGCTTCGGGGATCTAAGACTAATAAAAAATAGGAAAGAAAGGCGTAATTCATCAAAAAAATGACATCCGGCTTCCAAGCGGACACCTGCTTCATGAGTGAAGGATTGACATACCCCATGAAGTGATGATTGCCAGGATCTGCTGAAATATTACGAACAAAACTATATGGATATCCCTCCAATAGGGGGATATCCCACTCTAAAGTTATGCCAAAACCAGGATCTTTGGTTTCAACAACTCCAAAGTCCCAAAGGTAAAAGACATGAATGTCTAACTCATTGATCTTGGCGAGTTGCGCCAGCCATGGAGCAACATATTGGACAGGATGGCCTGCGATGATGGCGAGCCGGGTTTTTTTCACACACCTGGGTTGTTTTGATAACAGATTAACATGATTCCCCATAGCCGGAAGAAGGGCATAGGGAGGAGGCAAAGTCTCCCTATCCATTTATTCTCAAATTTGGATCGTTATGCATCTGGCGATAATTAACTAAGCGAAAGCCATTGGGTAATATCGGTTCCGTCATGCTGAGGAGGTCCTTTGTTTCTTGCTCAAAGCCAGCTTGGCCTGGGTGACACATTAATTCAATGCTGGAGGCTGCTGTGAATTCTGCACGAAATGGATCGGATAAAAAAATGTGCAAAGAGGTAAATTTTTCAGTCAGCTTGGAACCCATCAGTCGGGTTGAAAATTGCCAAATCTGCTTCGCTGCCAACAATTTTTTGGGCGGCAAATGAGAAGAATCCAAATCATAGACATTCATTGTGTTCCTTAGCTTGAAAAGCTTGAATCGCCTTTGCAGGCTAGTGATGACGGGCAAAAGCCAAGGAATGGTATGGACATGATGATGGGAATCGAGATGGGATGGCTTAAGCCCCGTCGCGAGTAAACTCTGAAGTTGTAGGACCAATTCTTCGTAACAAGCTTGTAATAAATTTGGGGTTGGGCGTAATTGACGAAAACCATTGCCAAGAAAGTTTCCACTGGCGTCAACAAGACCGGTAGATTTCAGATCTGCATCCAACGATAAGGGCTGAAATTCAGTTAGATTTAAGTGAACTCCATAACTGATTTGAGGATTTCTGCCTGCAATTTGTAGAGCTTCTTGAACGGCTGGAGCATTAGCCATAATCGTAGTACTACTAATTACAGCTTTTCCGATGGCTTCAAGGATGGACTGATTAACTTCATGGCTATACCCAAAGTCGTCAGCATTAATTATGACTTTAGTGCCTAAATTATTTGTTGTCTTCACAAAATAAAATTTCCAAGCTAATATATAATATTTTTACATGGGGTAGGCAGGGCGTTGGGTAAATGTGGCCACTTTGTAAAGTGCGTAACGCGTTGGTGTCTGCCTGGACTAGCTGTCTTCAACACCACGCATGATTCTGGAAAGCTCGCTTCGCTCGTCCGTGGTAATCCGATGAGGTACGCCGCTAATAATCCTTTCAAAATTAGTGAAGGAATCTTTGATTTCCGGACCATTTCCCGTAATCACGAATTCACGGATCCCCTTGTCATGCCAGGAGCCCCTCATTTTGAAGACATTAAGGGCACGAGCCATTTCGCCACGAATCTCAACGTACTGCAAGAGAAGGATGGTATCGGTAATGGTGGAGATGTGAGAGTCAGTAATGGAATGACTTCCCATAAATTCCTCTGAAGTATTGGTAAAGAATCCTGCAATTTCTTCCTGCTTTGCGTAACCTGTCACTCCAATAACAAATTGACGAAAAGCATTATGACTGACTCCGCGGGCCAATGCGGAGAGTGAATCAATGGCCATTCTAGAGGGTTTAAACTGGCTAATTTCTGTTTTTATTATTTGCAAATGATCTTCTAATCCCGTTGATTCAGGATAGGCGCAAATAATTTTAAGTAAGCCATCTTGTTCCATCTGCTCAAAATCAATCCCCCAGCTCGTGGCATTGCGGAGAAGCTGGGCACGTGATTCTTCATAGGCGAACAGAATGGCGCGCTCTTTGCTATGACAGGCGTCTTCAACAAATTTGCTAACCAGCAGCGTTTTCCCAGTTCCAGTGGCACCTGTGGCAAGAATAATTGAATCTTTGAAAAAACCACCGCCGCACATCTCATCAAGTCTTGGGACACCAGAGCTAAGTCTGATGTTGGAGGATCGCTGGGTTAAACGCATCGCCCCAAGGGGGAAAATGTTGACCCCGTGGCTTCCCATCGTAAATGGGAACTCTCCCTTCATATGGGTGGTTCCACGCAGTTTGAGGATTTCAACCGTTCGTCTCCTTCTCTCACCTTCCAGAACGTTTCTGAGAATCACAACATTATCAGAAACGAATTCCTCAACTCCATATCGAGCGATTGGGCCATATTCATCAATGCGTTCCGTGGTCATCAATGTCGTGACACCAATCTCCTTGAGACGAGCAATCAAGCGAAAGATTTCTCGCCTAACCACTGAAATGGCATCATACTGCTGGAAAACCGCGGTGATGGAGTCGATTGCAACGCGACGGGCGTTGTATTTGCGAATAGCATAGTTAAT
>JBKCVY010000433.1:0-6396 GCA_046317475.1 Cyanobacteriota bacterium
AGCCTGGGGTGCCGGCACCGGAACGCCCCACCGCCGACGAGATCCTGGGCTATGGCGACGCCAGCCCGCAATGATGCGACCCAACCGTTCTGCGTAGCAGAACGATGATCAAGGCATGATCCGGTCGTTCCGATGCACCGACACCCGATCCCTCGCCAACGGTTGGGCGGTTCCTCGTTTCCAGGCCATCGAGCGGGTAGCCCGCCGCAAGCTCCGCCAACTCGAGATCGCCAGCCGGCTCGACGATCTCAGGATTCCACCCGGTAACCACCTGGAAGCGCTGCGCGGTGATCAAGCCGGACAACACAACATCCGCATCAACGACCAGTACCGGCTCTGTTTTCGATGGTCGGACAGCGGCCCGGAAGACGTTGAACTTAGACGTTGAACTTGTTGACTATCACTGACACCTCCCCATGAATCGTCTTTCACCCATCAGCCCTGGTGAACTTCTTCAGGAAGAGTTCCTCGAACCACTGGGCATCAACCAGTACCGACTGGCCAAGTCCATCGGGGTACCCGCATCTCGCATCAGCGAAATCATCGCGGGCCAGAGGGCAATCACGGCCGACACGGATCTGCGTCTGTGCCGTGTGCTGCGGCTCAGTCCGGGCTATTGGTTGCGGGCACAGGCGGCCTAGGACACGGAAGTGGCCACTGTCGAACTGGCTGACGTTCTCGACACCCTCCAGCCGCTCGTGAGCGTCTGAGTCCATGATCAGAAGAACGCCAGACGTATCAGAGCGCGCGCTGCGCCACTGTGCTCCCTACTCAGGGGGCCATTCGTACACCGAGTCGATGAAGGCCTGGATGTCGGCCCCTTCAGGGCTTTGCGCCACAAGGAGAGACTGCCGCAGCGCCTCGGCGGCGAATTCGGGCGCATGCACATCCGGCACCCAGATCTGAATTGGCCGCATCCCCTTGGCTCGCAGCCGCTGGCGAGGCTCCGGCACCTTGCGGCGTTTGGCGGCCCGGTGCGCCTCCTGGGCAGAGGGCTCTGAGGGTCTTGCTTCCGGGGCGACCTCGGGTCCTCTGGCAGCTCCTGCAACGGTTTCCTGTCACCCCAACCGGAGCTGGCGGTATTGGCCTGGACTGATCCACGAGGAGGCGGAGCACCTCCCACCGCTGGAGATCCCGGCGGAACCGCGGGTGATTGAGCAGGAGATCCCGAAGGGGATCGAGGAGCTGGAGATGATATTGCAATATTTAATTATAATAGAGTCTATCTCGATGACATCGTTGAATTGTTAGGCTATGGAATAAGTGCATTGTAACCGTTCACGGAGGTGGCAGCTTCTGGCCTCCGTCGCCCTTGACAGCGCCCAGCCTGCTGCTTTGATCTCAGCACAAGACAGTTTGAGATGGCCCACTCCTGCTGAACTCTCCGATCGCGACTGGGCGGCAACGCCGCCAGCAGTGAGAGACCTGGTGACGCAACTGATCATGCAGCTTGAGTCGTTATCCGCTTGTGTCGCCCAACTGGAGAAGCTGATCGGCCGCAGCTCCAGGAACTCCTCTCAGCCGCCATCCAGTGATGGCAGCGGTTGCAAGCCCCCAGCCAGAGAGAATGTAAAGGCACCGGCCGCAAGCGCGGCGGCCAAGACGGCCATTGGGGTTGCGATCAGCACTGGTGCCATCAACGCCATCCGTTGCAGGCTGAGCGAAAGCCTGGCGAGGCTGGTGGAGGAAGCCGCGGAAACGATCCTCCAGGACAAGGTGGCGCACATGGATGAAACCGGTGGACCGATCGGCAACGCCGACGGCAACAACCCCGAGAGGAAACGGGGCTGGTTGCGGGTGATGGTCACCCCCACGCTGGCGGTGTTCCAGCTTGCCCTTAGCCGCTCAGCCGAGGTGGCCAAGCAAATCTTGGGTGAGGCCTTCGCCGGTATCGTAGTTACCGATCGTGATGGCGCCTACAGCTGGCTGCCCCTGCACCATCGCCAGATCTTCTTGGCCCACATCAAGCCCGATTTCACCGCCATCGGCGACCGCTCAGGCGTCAGTGCTCCGATGGGGCAGAGGCTTTTGGAGCTGGAGCGGCAATTGTTTCACCAGTGGCATCCCTGGCGTGAGGGAGAGATCAGCCGAGAGAACCTGCAGGCCATCACGACACCGATCCGCCAGGCAATCGAGACAACACTACGGGCCACAACCGTTCGCACCTGTCGAAGGATTCTCAAAGTGGCGCCAGCCCTTTGGACCTTCCTGATGTCGAGCCCACAAACAACGCCGCCGTAGACGAAGTCTTCTCCGTAGGAGTGCGGGCGCTTAGACCGGCGGTGACCCATCGAAAACTCAGCAATGGCGTCCAATCCCAAAGGGGTGCGCTGTACCAGAGTCGTCTTCTCACCGTGACGACAACCCTCAAGCAGCAGGGACGAGACGTGACGGCGGTTCTTGTTGAGGCATGGGAAGCCAAGAGGACTGAGGCCAGTGGTTTTCAGATCACTCGGGCATGGAGCCGTGAGGGAAATGCGCTGCTCAGGTGGTGATGCCCCGAGAATGGTTACAATTTAACAGTGGTCTGACCGCAGACTGTCGATGTTGATTCTCAGTCACGATCTGCCATGCCCGCGGCTGGAATTGAACCTCAAGCCATCTCAACATGAGATCCAGCCTTGCTTTCGGACGCTCTCAAGGGCTGCACAGACCCCGGGCTTCCACAAGCGTAAACAGATAAGATTTGTCAATGGTCTGTGCCAATGAGTTCATTGAATTGATCATTGTGGTGTCCTGATGATGACCGTCACAGACTTGACCGGGCGTCAATTCGCACCTTGAAAAGCAAAGCGCCCACAGACAACATTGGAGGATATGTTTTTTGTTTTTAACTCATACTGAGAGCTGCCTCACAATCGTTTGAATTGTGTGCGGATGTATAATGGCAATGCATGAACCAAAGACCCAGATGAAAACCCTGGACGAGCACAGGAGAGAGGCTTATGCCTCAAGCTTTAAACAGCTTTTTGCCATGGTCAGAAGCCCCCGTGCTCTGTTTTATACCGCTAGGAATCCACGACAGACAATCAAGAACATCAAGAGGCTTTCCGCCCCATTTTTTGACGTAAGGCTCAAGGAATCATCCGCCGAATCCCAGATTGCCCTTTATCGCAATTCCCTTCTACAATTGTCGGAGTTGGCTGCAGGCGACAGGAAGTGTTTATCCGTGGAGAAATTTTTGTCTCATCCTGCCATTCAGCCATGGGTCAATACAAACAACAGAAGCAACTTAAAGTTATTGCTTGACAAGCATGGGTCTGACAAAGCCAGCACGCACAGCTACCACCTCTTATATCAACCCATCCTGCTTAAAGTTGATACGACTTTTGGGGGCGAAAACATTAGATTAATGGAAATTGGCCTGGGGACAAATAATATCGATGTCAAATGCAACATGGGAGTTTACGGTCGCCCCGGCGCATCCGCAAGGGCATTTCGGGACTTCCTGCCAGGTGCCCAGATCGACGGAGCTGATATTGATCGAAGAATTCTATTTAATGAAGAGAGAATTCGCACTTTCTGGGTTGATCAATTATCCAAACAATCATTGACGGACCTTTTCAAAGGGCAGGCCTATCATCTTGTTATTGATGATGGTCTTCATACCTTTGAGGCAAATCTAAACACCGTTGTCGCGGCAATGGATGCGGTTGTACCTGGAGGATGGATCGCGGTGGAAGACATCCCCAATATTCCAGAAGCATCACAAATCTGGCTAGCAATGTCAAATCTTGTGGCAGATCAGTTTGAAACATTTGTGGTAGACACAACTGACGCACTGGTTTTCTTGGCTCAGAAGAAATAGGTCGTTTGCCCTGTCTGGCCATTGATGTCTCATGAAACCATGATCACTGTGGAGCTCCAGCCCAACACTTCCTTGGCCAGAAGGGCAGCGAATTAGAATAAATCCAAATCAGCCTTCAAGGCCATCAGAGACAACGTACCGAACCCACTCAATTATTGTAGATACGCGCTGCCTTTTCCAAAAGCCTACCTAGCATTCCTGATCGCGTTCCGCCACTTCTTCTTGCAGCTGCACGTTGCTGCGCGGTTCGGTTGAACTCACTGCCGCTGGTGGATCGACGTTCATAGCCCAGGTGAGGCCTTACTCGGCCGCGCTGGGGTTGGCGATCAGCCAGGCCTGCTATCCAATGGGCGAGAACCATGAGCGGGCTGTGCTCAAAGAGCTATCGATCCGTGCTGGCGATGGCACGACGGGAGCAAGTGCCAACGGCCTGTTAGCACTTTCAATCAGTCCTGCCCCAACGGCGGCCGGCCTCCGCCACCCCATCCGGCGCCCCTGCAAGATGAAGGTCCGCGCCCCCGTCCGCCCCTGAACCAGGAAACCCTGCTGTTCGAACCCGCCGTGCCCGTGGACGGCGCCCTGCGGGTGGTGCTGGCCTTCCCCAGCACCTATGCGGTGGGCATCACCAGCCTGGGGTTTCAGGTGGTGTGGGCCACCCTGGCGCGGCGGTCGGATGTGGACGTGCGGCGGCTCTTCACCGACCGGGCCGATCCCGTCCATGGCAGCAACCGCGGCCGGGGCCCCGCCCTCGATCTCTTCGGGCTCTCCCTCAGCTGGGAGCTCGATGCACCCGTGCTGCTCGATCTGCTGGAGCAACGGCGAATCCCCCCCTGGGCCTGCCAGCGGGGGGATGGCGATCCGATCGTCTTCGGCGGCGGGCCCGTGCTCACGGCGAACCCCGAACCGCTGGCGCCCTTCCTCGATGCGGTGCTGCTGGGCGATGGCGAGCCGCTGCTGCCCGCCTTCCTGGAGGCCCTTCAGGCCTGCCGCGGCGCACCGCGGGCCGAGCGGTTGCGCCGGCTCGCCCAGGTGGAAGGCGTCTATGTGCCGGCGCTCTACGCCCCGCGCTACGGCCCGGACGGCACCCTGCTCGCCATCGATCCCATCGACGCCAGCCTCCCCGGAAGCGTCCAGCGGCAAGCGTGGCGCGGCTCCACCCTCAGCCACTCCACCGTGATCACCCCGGAGGCGGCCTGGCCCTCCATCCACATGGTGGAGGTGGTGCGCAGCTGTCCGGAACTCTGCCGCTTCTGTCTGGCGAGCTACCTCACCCTCCCCTTCCGCGCCGCCGCCCTCCACGACGGCCTGATTCCCGCGGTGGAAACCGGACTGGCGGTCACCCGACGGCTGGGCCTGCTGGGCGCCTCCGTGACCCAGCATCCGGACTTCGAAGAGCTGCTGGCCTGGCTGGATCAGGACCGCTTCGCTGACGTGCGCCTCAGTGTGAGTTCCGTGCGGGCCGCCACCGTGACGCCAGGGCTGAGCCGCATCCTGGCCCACCGCGGCAGCCGCTCGCTCACGATCGCCATCGAAAGCGGCAGTGACCGGCTGCGCAGGGTGGTCAACAAAAAACTCGATCGCGACGCCATCTTCCACGCCGCCCGCCAGGCCAAGGAGGGGGGCCTCAGCGCCCTCAAGCTCTACGGCATGGTGGGCCTTCCCACGGAGGAGGAGGCCGATGTGGACGCCACCGCCGACCTGCTGCTCGCCCTTAAAAAAGCCACGCCCGGCCTGCGCCTCACCCTCGGGGTGAGCACCTTCGTGCCCAAGGCCCACACGCCTTTCCAATGGCAGGGCCTGCGTCCGGTGGCGGAAAAGCGCCTGCGGCTGCTGGCCCGGCGCCTCAAGCCCCACGGGATCGAGCTACGGCCCGAAAGCCATGGCTGGAGCGTGATCCAAACCCTCCTCTCCCGGGGCGATCGGCGCCTGGCGCCCGTGCTGGCGGCGGTGCGGGGGCAACACAACAGCCTGGGGGCCTGGAAACGCGCCCATCGGGCCGTGGTCGCCGGGGAGGTGGATCTCCCACCGCTCCCCCTGCCCCCACCGCCCCCGTGGCAGGAGCTGGTGGAGGCCACCTGGCCCGCCCACCGGACGCTGCCCTGGGAACACCTGGCCAGCGGCCTGCCCAAAGCCACCCTCTGGCGCCACCATCAGGAGGCCCTAGGGCCGCAGGAAGCTGCGCAGGCCCGCCAGCAGGACCCAACCCGCCACATTGATGCGGCTGTCATACATGGGGATGTCGCTGGCATGGAGGGCAACGAGCACCAGGGCTGAGGTCCACCAGGCCCGGTCGAACAGCGAGCCGCCCACCATGCCCCGCTGGGCGCTGCCCACCAGCAACACAAGCACCAGCCCCACCACGAGCACGGCCACCGGGAGGCCATGGCTCACGGCCAGATCAATGGGAAGGTTATGGGGATGGCCGTGCCAGTGCCCCGTGCGCAGGGGATAGATCAGGCTGAAGGCCGCCGCCCCCCAGCCCAGCCAGGGCCGCTCCCCGATCAGCTCCAGGGCCGTGCGCCACTGGGCCAGTCGGGTGATCGCCAGGGGCCGCTGGCCGCTGTAGCGCAGGTCGCTCAACCGTGACC
>JBKCVY010000434.1:0-2634 GCA_046317475.1 Cyanobacteriota bacterium
TGGTTGGTGTCAAAAAAATGGCAGCCGCTGGTGGCAAACGCTCCGAACGGTCCACCAAACATGTCTTCCCGCACGTAGCGGTCTTCACCAAAGCGTTGTGGCTCAATGCTGTAGTCGTGGTAACTCTCATTGCCATCGAAAGCTTGCTCGGTGCCGTAGTAGAGGCAGGGAATGCCAGGTGTGAGGAGCTGGATGGCCACCGCGTTGGCCACCTGCCAGTCGCGATGGGGGGTGGTGTTGAAAGCGGAGAAGCGCTCTTTGGGGCTCTTGCACGACTTGTCGTGGTCGTCGAGAACGGACACATGGATCCGGCCGGTCTGGATGTAGCGGGTGAGATCAGAATCGAGGCGAAAGCGGTTGAAAAACAAGCGGGGATCGACCGTTCCCTTGGCGGCGCCGGCCAGGAGTATGGGGGATTGATTGATGTCGAGCACGGCGCTGAGCGCCCGATCCAGGATGCTGCCAAAGAGGGAGAGGTAATTGAGGGCAACGACGTTGTCGGTTATCTCTCCCACGATCAGGAAGTTTTCCTTGCCGATGGAGAAGGCATAGAAGTTGATCGATTGGCTGAACTGGCGGCACACATCCTTGGGGATGTGCTTGGCGGCATCGATGCGGAAGCCATCGCAATCGCTGAGGGCAATCCAATATTGAAAGCAGCGAATCACGGCGTCCAGTGTGCTGTTATCGTCGGCGTCGAGTTTTTTGAGATCAAAGAAATCACCGCGGCGAAATTCAGCATTGGGATCCAGGGGATCGGGGTTGGACCAGTTCTGAATGGCGCCATGGCGGTTGTAGGCCTCCGGCCGTTGAAACTCCCGTGGCCAGCAGCCATCCTCCAAGCCGCCGATGGCCGGCTCGCAGGTCCCCTCCCCTGAGCGCCAGCCCCCCATGCTGTAGGGAGGGTCATAGCGATAGGGAAGGGAGTCTTCGATGCGGCCCGTGACATCCGGTCCATAGAACCAGTTGTTGCCCGTATGGTCGATCACCACATCGAGGAGCACCACCATGCCGCGGTCATGGGCCGCATCAACGAGATCACGCAGATCCTGGCGACTGCCGAAGCGAGGATCAATGTCGAGAAAGTTTTGGATGGCGTAGCCGTGGTAGGTGCCCAGGTCGGCCCGCTGCTTGAAGGGAGGATTGATCCAGAGGCCGGTGATGCCCAGCTCCTGCAGGTAGTCGAGCTTGCTGAGGATGCCCCGCAGGGTACCGCCGGTGAACTCCAGGCCCGCGCGCATCCAGGCGGCTTTGTCCTGGACGCGGTGCTGCTCCGGATGGGCACGATCAAACAGGGGTCGCTCGTGCTCGCGGCCATCGCTGAAGCGATCGGGCAGAATTTGATAAAAAACATGGTTGCGCCACAGCACGGGGCTGGGGAACACCCGGCCCCGGGGACGCAGATCCAGGCTCTCCACATCCCTGGGCGCGTGCTCCTCAATGGGGGTGGTCATGGTGGGGGGCAAGGGAAGAGGGGCCCGACCATCTTCAACCATCCATGCCATGGGACTTTGAGGGATGGAACTCCAAGGGATGGATGGCGATCACGCTCCGGGGGCTAAATCATCGGGGCATTCAGTCAAGGAGTTTTGGCGGCACGGATCCGCCTGCGCAGCTGGCGAGACCAAAGCGGCAAACCTGCCGCGCCTAAAATTGGAGCAGGTCCAGGAACTTTCACAGAATCAATGAAGTCCAAATAAGGCGCCACAGGCACGTATCCACCGAACTCGCCAAAGGAAGAATTTAGATTTGCATCGATATCGCCAAACGCTTGACCGAAGGTCAGGATATAGGAATTTACCGTAGCAATTTGATCACCAATAAACGCCGGTCCCCCTGAATCACCAGGTGCGATGTCCGCTTCAATGGTGCCTAAGCCCGTATCGCAATAGGCAGGATTTCCAGCCAGGAGAGGGTTTGCGCTTTTTGCTTTCAGACAGCCCGCATCATTAGCATCCAAACCATTGTCAAAATCGGAAACCCACGTATTAAGTCCTAAAGGAAAATTAGCATTAAAGTTTCCATTGAAATTTGGATCCCCCCAGGCATATTCATAACGATTAAAACCCTGGCGAAGCACTCCAGCATCCAAGTTGGAACCCACATTGCCGCCGACATTGGAGCGACGGCCATAGCCTGCAATGTTGGCCGATAGGGAAGTCAGATTATTCGGAAATAGATCGTAACTTCTGGCAAACCCAGGAGCATTACTGGCCAGGCGAACCACAGCGAGGTCTCGGTTTTCAATGACGGCCCCAGAATAGCCGGGAACTTTAAAATAATTGGATATGGGGACAGCCGTCGAAAGGAAACTGCCAGGCACAATTGTATCAGGATCGTAGGGAGGGCTTGAGCTACCATCATAAAAGTAAGCGGTAGCTGAAAGAGCATTAACTGAACCCAACGTGTTGGTGATGCAATGCGCTGCCGTCAAAATCGAACGACGATCATCCAACAATGAGCCTGAACAGAGGAACGTTCCTGCAGGTTTGGTGATTAAAAGAGAGGCCACTCCCGAATAGAAGGGCATGGTTGGATTGTAGATGGGATTGCCACCTGGTGCAGAATCCGTGGAAAGCGCCCCCACGATTGCACTTCTAGCTTGCCAAGGAATGCCATTGATCATCCCCGAGA
>JBKCVY010000435.1:0-3161 GCA_046317475.1 Cyanobacteriota bacterium
ATGGCCGGGTGCGGGAAACCCGCCTCACCGCCGAGCCGCCCGCCCTCGGCCGCTGGGGGTTGCGTCCGGCGCGACAGGCGTCCCCACAGGCGCTGGACCGGCGCCGGGCCTGGTTGGAGCTGGTTCCATGATCCACCCAGCCCAGTTGAAGGGGGTGTTGATGGGGGTGGCGGGAGCCAGCCTGGTGGCCTCAGGCATGGTGTTGTGGGTGATCAAGGATGCGGGGGGGCGTCCCCGCTCCCAGTCGGGCCCGTCGTTGTTGGACATCCTGGAGGAGGTGCGCCAAACACGCCCCACCCGCCGCGCTCCTCGGCCCTCTCCCCCACCCCCGCCCCAGGTGGCCTGGCAATCGCCGTTGCAACAGGCTTGCCGTCCCATCAGCCCCGCCCTAAAGGACCGGATGCAACGGCTCTTCGCGGAGTTGCCCGCCCGAACCCAGCGGCTGTCCATCCATCCCACCAATTACGGCGAACGGTTGACCCAGGACGCCAAAGGGAATCCCCTGGATCCCACGCCGCGGGTGGTGGTGCTGCATGAAACGGTTTACGGGATGAATTCCGCCATCAACACCTTCCTGACCCCCCACCCCCGCGATGAGGACCAGGTCAGCTATCACGTGCTGGTGGGGGAAAAGGGGGAGATAGTGCAAACCGTGGACCCAGGCAAGCGGGCCTTTGGGGCCGGCAATTCCGCCTTTGGCGGTAAATGGGCGATCACCAACGGCAAAGTGGGGGGTTCAGTGAACAATTTCGCCCTGCATTTGAGTCTGGAGACGCCCATTGACGGTGAAGATCAGGACCCCGCCCACAGGGGATACAGCCCGGCGCAGTACGACGCCATGGCGCTGGTGCTGGCGGATTGGATGCGCCGCTTCCCCATTTCCGCCGAGGCGATCACCACCCATCGCCACGTGGATCTGGGTGGCGAACGGGCCGATCCCCGCAGCTTCCGCTGGGAGGAACTCCACGATCGTCTCGCCGCCTTGGGGGTGATGTGTTGAGGGCCTGGATTTAGATCAGCGGGCTGGGGTGGCTCTTGCGTTTGCTGTAGAGAACGGCATGGAGGGAAGGGTCTTGCATGTAACGCAGGATGCGGGCGGGATAGTCCAATTTGCCGTTGTGCAGGTAGGCCAGCGTGGCCAGGGCCTTCGCGTCACGGGGATGGCCGCTGGCTATGAGGAGCCGGTCCTTTGGCAGCCCCAAACTCACCGAAAGCCTGGCGAATTTGCCGACAAGGAGCTCCACGTTGTGGTCGGGATCCAGCAGCTGCAGACGGGCGTTCTGGATCTGCTCGGCTGTGGCCTCCTTAGGTAGGAGACCCTGCTTCACCATTTCCCCCACGCTGAGCTGGGCAGGGCCTTGGGTTTGGAACAGGCCGCTGCGCACCGCCAGGGGGCTGTCTTCGCCGGGTTTGGCATGTTGCATCTCATCAAACAGCACCGCCGTCACCAGCATGGGATTGATGCGGTGGCGGGCGCTGTGCCGCAGGATTAGGGGGCGCAACTCCTCCAACCGGGTCAGCGTGTGGTGGCGGAGGGGCTGGAACTGGTCGAGCCCCTCGGTGAACAATTGGGCGATGGCCGGCTGGGGGCCATGGACGCCAAAGCGACGATTCAATTCCCGCAGCTCGGCAGGAGAAAAATCGAGGGGATCGGGCCGCTGACCTTCCAAGGGGGAGGAATGGCGGATGTCCTCGGATTCCAAGCTTTGAATCCAGGCGGGAGTGTTCGGCCTGCTGGCGGATTGCGCGTGATGCCGTTGGGCCACCAGCGCGGGAAGGCCAACCGCCATGGACAGGACAAAGGCGATCAGAGGAACTCGTTGCCGCTGACGGGAACTGGGGGAAGCGTTGGTGCGGGGCGACAACGGGAAGGCGATCCTTTAAGGATCTCTACATAAGTTCACCCATTATTCAAGTTTTCCAAAGATTGTCCAGCCCTTGTCCGTTCGGTCCTTCGGGTGGCCCATCCGCTCCGGGGGCCCGCGGGCGCTTCAGTACGGTGCTTGGGCATGCGCGGTGCACCTGCGGCCATGTCCACGCTTTCCCCGTTGTCCGCCCTCCCTCCGCTCTTGGGATCCGATCCGGGGACGCTCTGGCGGCGCTTCCAGTCCTTACTGTGGTACGACAGCGCCCTAGGGCTGTGGTTGGACTGCAGCCGCATGGCCCTCGCCCAAGACGATCTCCTCGCCCTTGAGCCACGGTTCGCGGAAGCCTTTCGCGCCATGGCCCAGCTGGAAGCGGGGGCCGTTGCCAACCGGGATGAGGAGCGCCAGGTGGGTCATTACTGGCTGCGGGATCCGGAACGGGCCCCATCGGCCGCGATGGCCGCCCGCATTCGGGACGAGGTGGACCGCCTGGACACCTTCAGCCGGCAAGTGCTCCAGGGCGACCTGACCGCGCCCGGCGGAGCCCCCTTCAGCGACGTGGTGTGGATCGGCATCGGCGGGTCCGGGCTGGGCCCCTTGCTGATCGTGGAGGCCCTGCAACGGCATGGGGAAGGGTTGCCGTTCCACTTCATCGACAACGTCGACCCCCAGGGCATGAGCGCCACCCTGGCCACCCTGGGCGACCGGTTGCGCCAGGCCTTGGTGATTGTGGTGAGCAAATCCGGCGGCACGCCTGAACCGCGGCTGGGCATGGCCCAGGTGAGGGCCCGCCTGGAAGCGTTGGGCGGCGAGTGGGCGCAGCAGGCGGTGGCCATCACAATGGAGGGCAGCCACCTGGATCAGCAGGCCGTCCGGGAGGGGTGGCTCGCCCGTTTTGACATGCCCGACTGGGTGGGGGGCCGCACAAGCATCACGAGCGCGGTCGGCCTGCTCCCCGCATTTTTGGTCGGGGCGGACGGCCGGTCTTTCCTGGAGGGCGCCGCCGCCATGGATCAGCTGACCCGGGTGGACACCTTGTTGGCCAACCCCGCCGCCCTGCTGGCCGCCTGTTGGTATGTGGCGGGGGGTGGCCAAGGGCGCCGCGACATGGTGGTGCTGCCCTACCGGGATCGGCTGGAAGTCTTCAGCCGCTACCTGCAGCAGCTCGTGATGGAGTCGCTCGGAAAGCGCCTGGATCGGCAGGGCACCGTGGTGCATCAGGGGCTAGCGGTCTACGGCAACAAGGGCTCCACCGACCAGCACGCCTACGTCCAGCAACTGCGGGACGGATTGGAC
>JBKCVY010000436.1:0-4614 GCA_046317475.1 Cyanobacteriota bacterium
GGACTCCAGTTCCGCCAGGGCGGAGAGGCGCTCGCAGAGATCCTCCGGCAGCACCACCTGAATGCGTGGCGACTTGGGACGCCCGCTGGAGGAAGTCTGACGGGTCGCCACGACCGCTGGAGGGGCTCGGTTAGGAAAAAGTGTACAGACGTGGTCAAGGGTAGTATCCAGCAGTAGGCTTGTGGAACTGGTCCACTCGTTCGCCTCCCCGTCCCTCCTGGAGTCCCACCCATGGCTCGATCCACTCCCTCCGCCCCCGCCGCCTCCAGCGCCAGGGCCCCCAAGTCGCGATCCAGGGCCTCCCACCCCCGCCGTACGGCCGAGCGCAGCGACGTGCTCGTCTCCGCCGTGATCAGCACCTACTTGCTGACCCACCTCCACCACGTGTTGCAGCGGGCGGAGTACGGCGCCCAGCAGGAAGGGCGGGAGGGTCTGGCGGCCAATTACGCCCAGCTGCGCAAGGTGCTTTGCCTGGATGCCCGCAGCATGGAAGATGCCTCCGCCAGTGGACACCCGGAAAATGACACCCCCATGGCGGCCTGACCTTCGCATCGATCAGGCGCGATAGGGTCGGATGGAATGGACGCGCCCCGATGTCAGCCGCCAATGCCGCCGCGCTCTACGCCAAGATCAGCGAAGACCACGAACTCACCCAGTCCCTCTTCCGCCAGGCGCTCCAAGATCCTGGCGGAGCCCTCCACCGGATTGTGGAGATCGGCGCTGGCCATGGTTTGGTCGTGACGGTGGAGGAGGTGCGGGAGCACATCCAGGGAATGGACGACAGCGCCACGAAGCAATGGCTGATCAAAGCCCGCGGGGGGCTTTGACAGCGGCGCCGCCATCCCTGTCGGGTGGGGCGCCCCACTGGAGGAACTGGGTTTTTGACGCCGGTGGACGCCTCCCCCCTGGGCCCAACTGAAAAACAGCCAGTAGCTCACCAGGGCCAGCCCCGCAGCCACGACCAGGGCGGCAAGTTGTTCCAGACGCTTGATCATGGAGCCCTCGTTGGCAGTCTCCAACGCCAGTCTGCCTGACGCCACTTGCGAGGATGGGCGTTGCTCCCCCCTTACACGTGCTGCGCCTTGACCGCATTGGCAAGATTTACCCCACCGGCGAAGTGCTGCGGGAGGTGACTTGGGAGGTGAAGCCGGGAGATCGAATTGGTCTGGTGGGGGTCAACGGGGCTGGCAAGACCACCCAGATGCGCATCCTCGCGGGCTTGGAGGAGCCCACCAGCGGGCAGGTGGTGCGCCAAGGGGAGCCGCGCATCGCCCTGTTGCAGCAAGAGTTCGACGTCAACCTCCAGCGCACCGTTCGGCAGGAGTTGTTCCAGGCCTTTGCTGAGGCCGCCCTTGTGCTCAATGCCCAGGCAGACGTCCAGGAGGCGATGGAGTCGGAGCGGGCCGCGAACGACCCGGAGCACCTGCAGGGCCTGATCGAGGAGCTCGGCCGCCTTCAGAGCCGCTTTGAATCCCTCAACGGCTACGCGCTGCAGGCCCGCATCGACAAGCTGCTTCCCACGATCGGTTTCGCCGCGGCGGAGGCGGAGCAGCTGGTTGGCGATTTTTCCGGTGGCTGGCAGATGCGGGTGGCGCTGGGGAAAATCCTGCTCCAAGAGCCGGATGTGCTGCTGCTTGACGAGCCCACCAACCATCTGGATGTGCAGACGATCGAATGGCTGGAAACCCTCTTGCTTGGGCAGGATGTGCCCTTGGTGGTGATCAGCCACGACCGCATGTTTCTGGATCGGATCTGCAATCAAATTGTTGAAACTGAGCGGGGCGTGTCTCGCCTTTATCTTGGTAATTACAGTCAATATCTCGAACAGAAAGCCCAGGAGAGTTCTGCCCAGCAGGCGGCCTTTGATCGGCAGCAAAAGGAGCTGGCCAGTCAGCAGGCCATGATCGATCGCTTTCGGGCCAGCGCAACCCGCAGCACCCAGGCGAAAAGCCGGGAAAAACTTCTGCAAAAGGTGGAACGCATTGAGGCCCCCCTGGAGGAGCTCGCGGGGCCGCGCTTTCGCTTTCCGCCCGCGCCCCGCTCCGGCCGCCTGGTCGCCACGATCGCCAGCCTCACCCATGCCTACGGCGACAGCATTCTGTTCATGGACGCCGAGCTTGAGGTGGAGCGCGGCGATCGCATTGCCCTGGTGGGTCCCAATGGCGCCGGCAAGTCGACCCTGCTGCGGCTCTTGATGGGCCTGGAGGCCCCCCTGGAGGGACGCGCCGCCCTGGGGGAGCACAATGTCATTCCCGCCTATTTCGAGCAAAATCAAGCCGAAGCCTTAGATCTCAACCGCCAAGTGTTGGCCATGGTGTTTGAGGCCGTGCCGGATTGGACCCAGAGCCAGGTGCGCTCCTTTTTGGGCCGGTTTGGATTCAGCAACGAGGCGGTGTTCAAGGAGGCTGGTCAGCTCAGTGGTGGGGAGAAAGCCCGGCTAGCCCTGGCGTTGATGCTCCTGCGTCCGTCCAATTTGCTCCTGCTTGATGAACCCACCAATCACCTCGATATTCCCGCCAAGCGCATGCTGGAAGAGGCCCTCGGTGGTTTTGAGGGAGGGGTCCTACTGGTGTCCCACGATCGGGCTTTTGTCGCCAAGGTGGCGAACCGCATTGTGGAATTGCGTGATGGGGGGCTGGTGCTCTATCGCGGCGACCATGCCTACTACCAGGCCAAAAAGGCGGAAGAAGCCATGGAGCTGCAACGGCTGCGGGAGGAACAGGAGAAGCAGGCGAAGCGGGAGGCCAACCGTCAGCGCCAGCGGAAGCAAAAGCAGGACAAGCGCGCCCCCTCGCCAGCATCGGGACCGCTCTGATCAGGATTTCATCACAACGCCGCTGCCAGGCCCACAGGTCACCTCCGGAAACTGTCCGCGGGATCCGCCGCCAGCTCCTGGGGGAAGGGCCGACTGGAGCGGGGGGAGGGAGGTCTGGGGGCAGGGAACACCTGGGCAAGCGGAGGGGAGTCGCGGGGGACAACAGCGTTGGTTTCCTGACGGGCGATTAACCGGTGTTGCATCGGATACGCGAGCTTTCGAAACAGTTCGTAGCTTGACGAGCACACTCTTTTGGAGGTGCCGCCATGTCCGAGCCTCTCGCCCTCACCCTTGGGCAAAAGTTTGAGCTTGAGCGCATGAGTCGGGCCATTGACGCCACCACGGACCCCCAAGTGCTGCGGGGATTGGCCAAGCAGCTCCTCGAGGCCTGGCACAGTCAAAAGGCTGCCACCCAGTGGATGATGCGACAGCACCTGGGGGATCCTCCTCGGTATGCCCAAATGGCAGGGGGAGCGGCCACACCTCCTTCCCCGGATCTTCCCCACCCAAGCGGTGGGGTGAGTCCAGGAGAGGGGAACCGCCCCGATGTCAGCTGCGACAGCTGATAAGGGCACGAGCAGTGATTAGGCGGAAGACCATTTCTGGCCAGCTGCCGTCCATGGCCTGCCATGGCTAACACGCACCCAGGTGCGGCTTTGGCAAGGGAGGTCCCAGCCGCTGGCCCTCAACGGCTGGGGGGAGCCAGGTCTCCAGGAATCACGGTCAATTGCAGCGATTCCGCACCCCTTAGCAGGCCAATGCGTAGGGATCGTCCCACGCCGGCCCGTTCCACTGCATTGATCACATCACTGGGACCGCCGATGCGGGCGTTGTCGATGCTGACGATCACATCGCCAGGGCGGAGGCCGGCAGCGGCGGCTGGCCCCCCAGGTTGCACCGCGACGACCCTGGCTCCGCTATCCACCTCAGCTCCCTTGGTATCCCTTACCGCATCGAGGCCGACCCCGATCATGGGATGGCTGGCCAGACCTGTGCTGATCAACTGCGAGGAGATTTGGCGGGCCCGATTGATGGGGATCGCGAATCCCAGTCCCGCGCCCGGGCCCGTGCGCACCAACGTGTTGATCCCCACAACCTCGCCGCTGGCGTTCAGCAGTGGACCACCTGAATTACCGGGATTGATGGCGGCATCGGTTTGGATCAAATCCAGGCGCTTGTCGAAGATGCCGAGCTTGCGGGCGTTGCGGTTGAGGCTGCTGACGATCCCCAGGGTGACAGTGTTGTCTAATCCATAGGGATTGCCCACGGCGATGGCCCAGTCGCCAACCTGGAGCGAATCCGAATTTCCGAGGGGCGCCACTGGCCAAGGACCGGCCCCGTCCAAGCGCACCACGGCCAAATCGGTGACCCGATCGCGACCCACCACTCGCCCCTCGACGCGTTGGCCATTGGACAGCCCCACGTTGACCCGTTCGCTGCCCTCCACCACATGGGCATTGGTGAGGATGAGGCCGTCACTCTGGAAGATGACGCCACTGCCCTGGCTGCGCTCCGTCCGTTGGGAGGGCATCTGGGCCATCGGAAAGCCAAAAAACTGCCGAAAGAGCGGATCGTTCATCAGTCGCCTGGGCAGGCCCCCTGATCCGGAGACGGCCACGGTGCGTTCGGTGTCGATGGTCACCACGGCGGGGCCCGTGCGCTGCACGGCCGAAGCCACGACGGTTTGGCGGCTCAGGATGGCCGCACTGGGGCTGGCGGCGGTGGACGGGGTCGGCAGGGAGGCGAGGAGGCCCAGGGGGAGGCTTGCCACAACAACAGCGGTGGCCGCACTCAAACCC
>JBKCVY010000437.1:0-3124 GCA_046317475.1 Cyanobacteriota bacterium
GTGGTGTTGGGCGATCAGCTGGGGGTGCCGGTGGGGGAGCTGTTTTTGGGCTCGGTGATCCCGGGCCTGTTGATGAGCGGCGCCTTTGCCCTCTATGTGTTGGTGATCAGTGCCCTGAGGCCCCAACTAGCACCCGCGCTGGACACCACCGGGCTGGCGCCCCTCACCGCCGGTGGCCTGGTGAAGGTGCTGGCGGCTCCGTTGGGCCTGATCCTGCTCGTGCTCGGCAGCATCTTCTTCGGCATCGCCACCCCCACCGAAGCTGGCGTGCTGGGCGCTGTGGGCGCCATGGCCCTGGCCGCCGCCCAGGGGGGCTTCAGCCGCGCCGCTCTGCGGCAGGTGAGTGATTCCACCGTGCGCACCACCGCCATGGTGCTCGCCATCCTGCTGGGTTCCACCGCCTTCAGCCTGGTGTTTCGCGGCGTCGGCGGCGATGTGCTGATCAGCGACCTGCTGCTCCATCTCCCGGGCGGCCGTACGGGCTTCCTGGTGGTGAGCATGCTCGTGATTTTTGCCCTGGGCTTTTTCATTGATTTTTTTGAAATCGCCTTCATCGTTGTGCCCCTGCTTCTCCCCACGGCCCGCCAGCTCCTGGGGCCCGAGGGCCTGTTGTGGCTCGGTGTGGTGATCGGTGCCAACCTGCAAACCTCCTTCCTGACGCCCCCCTTCGGCTTCGCCCTCTTCTATCTGCGGGGCGTGGCGCCCCCAGGCGTGACCACCGGCGACATCTACCGCGGCGCCATGCCCTTCATCGCCCTGCAGCTGGCCGTGGTGCTCCTGATCCTGATCTTCCCCCAGCTCGTCACCCTGCTGCCGTCCCTGGCCAGCGCCTCCGGGGGCTGAGGCTGGGCGGCCCGAGCCCAGACCGCGCCGCCCGCCTCGGCGAAGCACCTGTCAAACGAAATTGGGCCGCTTGACTGCGCTGCGAGAGGTTCCTTTTGCTGCTTTCTCCTGGTTCTTGTTGTCTGCCGCGCTGGTCTTCTCATCAGCCCCGCCGGCCGCGACACCCGTGAATCAAGCCCCCGCCGCCCAAACCAGATGCCCGGGTCCGGGGATTTGCCCCCTGCCTCTGTCGTGGTCTGGTGATTCCGATCCTGTTCGGTTGGTTGATCGGCGGCGCCCTGCTGCTGGCCCTGCTGCTCTGGCGCGCCGCCTTGGCGATGCGCCACGGCAATAGCCTCGTCAGCGATGGGGATCTGATCGGCCAAGTGGGGCAGCTGCGGCTGCCCTGCGGTCCCCGGGATCGGGGGGTCGTGCGCCTCACGGTGCGCGGCGCCGTGCTGGATGTGCCCGCTTACAGCAGCGCCGGCTCCCTCCGCCGCGGCCTGGCCGTCATGGTGCTCGACCAGCGGGGGGGCGATGTGTGGGTGACGCCGCTCACCGCCTCCCGGACCTCCCCATCCCCCTGACCCCGATGGCTTCCCTCAACGCTCCACTGGCCCCGCCCAACGCTCCCCCCTCCCTGAAGCGGCCAACGATCAACTCCGCCATTGGCGGAGCTCTGGCGCCCCCGGCCATCCTCGCCCTGGTTCCCCAGGCCTCCCTGGCCCAGGCGCCGGCACCGCCCCCCAAAATGGAGTCACCCCCGGGAGGGGCGGGCTTCGTTCTGCCGCTCCTCGCCCCCCTGCTGCTGGGCGGGGCGCTGTTGGGGGCCTGGCGGCTCTGCTTCCCCAACTGCCGCCCCAACCAGATCCTGGTCATCGCTGGCCGGCGCCATCGGCGGGGCGATGGCCAAAGCGTGGGCTATCGCGTCATCACGGGCGGACGAGCCTTTGCCCTGCCCCTCCTGGAGCGCTGCAGCCGGATGGATGGGCGCACCGTGCCGGTGAGCATCCATGTGGAGAAGGCCTATGCCAACGGCGGCACCCCGATTGATGTGCAGGCGATCGCCACCGTGAAGATCGACAGCGACGCCGCCTTCGTGGGCAATGCGATCGAGCGCTTTCTCGACCACGACCCCAAGGAATTGGTGGACGTGTCGCGCCAAACGCTGGAGGGGCACCTGCGCGCCATGGTGGCCGCCCTCAGTCCGGAGCAGGTGAACGAAGACCGGCTGCGCTTTGCCCATGAGGTGACCGAGGTGGTGCAGCCGGAGATGGGCAAGCTCGGCCTGCGACTCGACACGTTCAAGATCCTGCGCGTCAGCGACCGGGTGGAGTACTACGACTCCCTCGGCCGGGCCCGCCTGGCGGAGGTGCTGCGGGATGCGGCCATCGCTGAGGCGGAGGGCTTCGCCGACGCCGACCAGCGGGAGGCGGAAGCGCAACAACGGGCGGACGTGGCCTGCACGGAAGCCCGCACCATCGTGCAGCAGGCCCAAAATGCCCTGAGGGCTACCCGTGCCCAGCTCGATCAGGAGGCCCGCCAGGCGGAAGATCGGGTGGAGGCCGCGGCAGCCGAGGCCCGCACCCGGGCGGAGCAGGCCCTGCAGCGGCTGCGGGCCGAGTTGGAGCGCCGCCGCCTGGAGGCGGACACGGTGCTGCCCGCCCGGGCCCAGCAACAGGCGGAGGAATGGCGGGCCCGGGGCGCCGCCGCCGCCACGGCCGAAACCACCAAGGCCGCCGCCAGCGTCAACGACAAGCTCGCCGCCGTCTGGCACAGCGCGGGTGAGCAGGCAGCCACGATCTTCCTCCTCCAGCAGGTGGAGACGACCATCGCCCAGGCGACGGACCTGGCGCGCCAACTCCACCTGGAGTCGATTGATGTGCTGGAAAGCGGCAATCCCGCCGCCCTCGCCGAGCTGGTGGCCCTCTACCCCGCTGTGGTGCGCGGTTTCCTGGAGAGCGCCCGCGACATTTTGGGAATCGACGTGCTGGGCGCGCTCCATACACCAGCCACCAACACCACCCCTTCCTTCACCCCGGTTCCCCTCCAACGATGACCTCCCTCTTTTCCCTATTTCTGCTCGTCGGCGCCCTGATGGCCGTCACCGGCACGCGCTCCTGGTACGCGGTGTGCCAACCCAACCAGGTGTTGGTCATCTACGGCGGGCGGAGACGGGCCCGCGGCGGCGATGGGCGCCAGATCGGCTACCGGCTGCTCAAGGGCGGCAGCAGCTTCGTGTTTCCCCTGGTGGAGGAGGTGATGGCCATGGATCTGGGCAACCTCATCATCCCCCTGGAAG
>JBKCVY010000438.1:0-2096 GCA_046317475.1 Cyanobacteriota bacterium
CTCTATGGCCGCACGGCAGGATCAATCAGTGGAGGCCCTGGCCAAGCCATTGCGCGAAGACTATTAGCGAATCTGCTTGATTTGCCGCAAAATGTATCTCCCACTGCCAAGGATCCCTCCCGCGTTGTTGGCACCTGGATCCCTTCCCTGCAGGAGAGTATCGTCGCGGCGTATGCCTTCCGGGAGGAACTGGACCAAATTATCCTGGATATCTCTATCGCCAATAGTACTGCCAATCGCGAATTGGCGGAAGTACAGCCGGTGTTAAACCTCTTCAACCGCTTTGGCTTCAACCGGGCCTCTGGGGATACATTTACCCCTGGTTTGATTATTCCTGGCACAACGGATCCGGCTACCGGCAGACCATTTTCCCAAGAAAATCAACCCGATCGCCAGTGGCAAATCGATAACGCTTTTGGGCTCAACATTTCTTGGAATATTTTTGATGGTGGCCGCGCCCGTGCCCTCTACCGTCAAGGCAAGCAAAGAGCTCAGGAGGAAACTTTCAATTTCTCTAAACGGCGCGATGAGATTCGTCAGGAAGTGGAGGTCAGTTTCTACGAGTTGGTCACCAACAACCGTAATATTCTCACCACATCGAATGAGGTTCTGTCCGCCCGCGAGTCGTTGCGTCTGGCCCGCCTCCGTTTCCAGGCTGGCGTCACCACCCAGCGGGAGGTGGTCGACACGCAGCGGGATCTCACCCAGGCCGAGGTGCGCTATTCCAGTGCGATCGCCAATTACAACAAGAGCCTGGCTGAGTTGCGACGCCGCACCGGTCTCGACCTGATTGCTCTGTGCCAGCGACCCAATTTGCCGCCGCGCCGTCCGGCGGTGGCCACCTCGGATGTCCCCATTGAACCCACGCCTCTCCTTCCCGCTTGCCAAGCTGGAGGCCTTTCGTCGGTCATCGGCCGCTGATCCGTGGCGCAAATCGCTGCTTTCCCTGTTCAACCGGCCGAGCTCTCCCTTCCCTCCACCCTCCGCCTGGGCCTGTTTCAAGCATGCTTGGGCTGTTTGGCGGTGATTTTCGCCGGCCTGCTCAATCGGGTCATGATCAGCGAGCTTGACTTGCCGGCCCTGTTGGTTGGCGGTGCCCTGGCGTTTGAGCAGTTCATGGCGCCCTCACGGGTGTGGTTTGGCCAGCGATCGGATGCCCACCCGATCGCTGGCCGCCACCGCCTCCCTTACATCTGGGTTGGCACCGTGCTGTTTTGCGGCCTGGCCGTTGTTTCGGTGCCGCTGATCTTCCATGTGGCCAACCAATTGCGGCAAGGTTCTGGACTGGCCTTGGCGGCGGGGATGGCAGCCCTTTGTGGACTATTTGCCGCCTATGGCCTTGCGGTTTCGCTGGCGTCCACCCCCTATTTGGCCCTCGTTATCGACCGCACGAGCGAGCGGGAACGCCCCCGTGCCATTGGGCTGATCTGGTGCCTTCTCACCGTTGGCATTGTGGTGGGGGCCATGGCCATCAGTTTGAGCCTGCGGGGCCTGGATGGGGTGACCGATTCAGCCGTTCTTCGCCAAGTGCTGATGGGCTTCATGGGGCGGGTGGTGCTTGTGGTGCTGGCGCTCACCCTCGTGGCCACGGTGGGCATGGAACCGCGTCGCCCGTCCTCCCCTCTCGCCGCCATTGCCCAGCCTCCCGGTTCCCATAACCTCGATCGTGAGGACGGCCCCACTCTTCGCCAAGCCTGGGGATTGATCACCTCCAGCCGCCAGGTGTTGGTGTTTTTCACGTTTTTGGTGCTCTTCACCCTGGGCCTTTTCCTGCAGGACCCGATTTTGGAAAGCTACGGAGCGGAAGTGTTCGGCATGCCGATTTCCGCCACGGCTTCCTTGAATGCCATTTGGGGCAGTGGCACCTTGCTGGGTTTGCTGCTGGCGGGACTTTGGCTGGTCCCCCGGCTCGGCAGACTGCATTCCGCCCGCTTGGGCTGCCAGTGCATTGTGGCCAGCCTGCTCCTGATCCTGGTGGCAGGCCTCAGCCCGCGCGTTCCGGTTCTGCAGGGGGTGATGTTTCTTTTTGGTATGGCGGCGGGAATTGGCACGAACAGTGCCCTGGTGCTGATGCTTGACCTGACCCTTCCTCAAGC